>NZ_JBHYVB010000033.1:17631-32737 GCF_042750115.1 Streptomyces sp. NPDC059455 | reverse complement strand
CCACCACCGACGCGGGTGCCCGGGCCACTCGAAACATATATTTGCGTGGTGCACCAATATCGCATAGTGTTCCCCCCCCACCAGTCAAGAATTGAGGAGTGGGCACGTTATGACGGAAGTACTCGCACGCAAGGTGGCGGTGGTCACCGGAGCCAACAGCGGCATTGGGCTTGCCATCGCCAGGCGGTTCGCCGCGGAGGGGGCACGGGTGTTCCTGGCCGGTCGCCGTCAGGAGCCGCTCGACGCGGCCGTCGCTGAGATCGGGCCGGCGGCCACCGGTGTGAGGACCGACGTTTCGGTACAGACGGACCTCGATGACCTTTACTCGGTCGTGCGCGAGGAGGCGGGCCGCATCGACGTGCTTGTCGCCAACGCCGGCAGCGGTGTCCCTCAGCGTCTCGGTGAGATCACAGAGGAAGCCATCGACGCCACCTTCGGTACGAACGTGAAGGGCACGATCTTCACCGTGCAGAAGGCGCTGCCCCTGCTGTCGGACGGCGCCTCGATCGTAGTGACAGGATCGACCACCGTCCTCCGCCCCGGACCGAGCCTGGAGATCTACGGCGCATCGAAGGCAGCGGTGCGCAACCTGGTGCGCAGCTGGGCGCTCAGCGCGCAGGAACGGAAGTTCCGGGTGAACGTGCTGAGCCCCGGCCCGACCGAGACCCCGGGCCTGGTCGGCGCCGTAGGCCCGGACCTCCACCAGTTCGCCTCGGAGGTGCCGCTCGGCAGGATCGGCCGCCCGGATGAGATCGCCGCCGTGGCGACGTTCCTGGCCTCGGACGCTTCCAGCTTCGTCAACGGCGCCGAATGGTTCGTCGACGGAGGCCAGGCGCAGGTCTGACCGCGCCCCTCATACGGTGGGCATACCGGGCACCCTGGCTCACCGGACGGCCTTGCCCATGGGGCCCGACTGCTTGCCTGTGTCCCGCGTTGACCAGGTGGGAGGGTTGGCGGCAGCACCTTGTGCCCGCCAACCCGCCCGTGGGCGGGGTGCCAAGGAGGAGGTCCCTGGGTCACCACCGGCGTCAAGCCCCGGCCGCACCACGGCCTCACTCCCACCCAGCAGACCGTGAACCGCGCCCCGGCCCGGACCCGCGCCCCGGCCGGGCGTGGCGTCGCCCGCCTCAAGTCCTGGCGGATCTTCCACGCGGGTCGAGTGTGTGGGCGGGCCGACGCGGCGTCAGATCCGGGTGCGCAGCCGGATGAGGGTGCCGTCCGCGTCGGCCTGCATCTGCACCACGTCGCAGAGCATGCGGACGCCCCACAGACCAAACCCGGGCTCGGAGTCGGCCGGCGGGGTGAAGCCCCACAGCGCGTCCGGGTACCAGTGGCCGGGCCCGGAGATCTCGCAGACCAGATCGCCGTCGTGGAGCCAGATGCTCAGCCGCGCCGGGGCACCGCCGTGCCGGATCGCGGTGGTGGACACCTCGCTCACGGCCGCGACCATGTTGCGCAGCGCGTCGTGGGCCATGCCGTGCCGGCTCGCCCGCTCGGCCACGAAGGTGCGCGCGGCGTCCAGGTCGGTCGAGACGATCGACACGGACTCGGCCGTGCGCGGGGCGGACGGCAGGGGCCGCCGGTCGCAGGTGGCGCTGAACGGGCCGGGGTCGGTGTAGGCGTCGCTCTTCTCCGGCCCGTGGCCGTCGATGATCTCGGGGTGGGTCTGGCGCGCGTAGGCGAGGATCTCGGGGTGCAGCAGACGCCGGTCGTAGCAGCAGATGGCACGGGCGCCGGAGTGGGCGAAGGCCGCGTTGACGATCGACTCGTAGCGCGCCCACTCCACCACCTCGAGCGGGGTACGGCCCTGCCACACCGGTTCGGCGATCACCCGGACCCGGCGCGGCTTCTCGGCCTTCACGAAGGAGTCATAGGCGGCGATGGTCTTGACCGGGTGCTGGTACCAGCTGAGCGCCTCCTCGAACTGCACCGCCTTGGCGTCCTGCCCGAGCGCGTCCCGCAGCGCGTCGATGTTGGAGGCGGCCGCGACGACGGCCACGGCGTCGTCCGCCGCCAGGCCTTCACGGAGGAACGGGACGCAGATATCGACCACTTCCTCCTCGTCGCGGTAGAGGAATCCGCGGTGCATCATCGCATCGCGGTGGTCCGCGACGGGGCTGCTCGGGCTGGTCATCGGGCCTCCCTGGGGCTCGGCCGGCGAAAACACGCGGTGCGTCATCGAATTTCCGGACGGTATAGCGCAGTCTGCCACTTCCCCGGCCCGGCGCGCAGCCCGTTCCAGCCATACATGGACGGCATCCTGACGGTGCATTAGCATCCTCGGGCGTGACAGAGCTGAAGAACATCAACGCAAATGGACTTGATTTCGGGTATTTCGAAGCGGGCCCGGCCGACGCCCCATTGGCGCTGTGCTTGCACGGCTTCCCTGACTCCGCGCACTCCTGGCGTCATCTGCTTCCCGAGCTCGCGGACGCGGGCTACCACGCCGTGGCGCCCTTCCTGAGGGGCTACGCGCCCAGCGGTATACCCGCCGACGGCGCCTACCAGGCGGGTGCGATCGCCGCGGACGCCAACGCGCTCCACGAGGCGTTCGGCGGCGACGGCGACGCCGTGCTCATCGGCCACGACTGGGGCGCCATCGCCGCGTACGGCGCCACCGGCAGCGCCCCCGAGCGCTGGCGGCGCGCGGTCACGATGTCGGTGCCCCCACTGGGCGGGGTGCTGGCCGACTTCTTCAACTATGACTACGGCCAGTTCAAGCGCTCCTTCTACATCTTCCTGTTCCAGACGCCGCTGGCCGAGGCCGGGGCGGCGGCGCACGACATGGCCCTGATCGACGGTCTGTGGCGCGACTGGTCGCCGGGGTACAAGGACGCCGCGGAGGACATCGCGCACGTCAAGGAGAGCCTGCGGGACCCGGCCCACCTCGCCGCCGCGATCGGCTATTACCGGGCGCTGTTCGACCCCTCGCGCCATGTGGAGGCGTACGCGGCCGAGCAGGAGGCCGTCACCCGGACCGGAGAGGTCCCCATCCTCTATCTGCACGGCACCGACGACGGCTGCATCGGCGCCGATGTCGTCCAGGGGGCCCCGGACCACCTGCCCGCGGGCTCGCGGATGGAACTGGTCGACGGTACCGGGCACTTCCTCCATCTGGAGCGGCCCGAGCGGATCAACCGGGAGGTGCTGGCCTGGCTCGCCGGGTGACCGGGCTGCCCTGGGCTCACTCCTGCCGCCATATGGCGTGTGACCAGGGCTTTTTCCCATGCGGAACGCGATGCGGCCGCGGCGGGACCCCGACCGGGGCGGACCCGGTCGAGCCGCCGCGGCCTTCGCTTTACCGCCGGTATACCGCCGCTGATCCGCCCTCTTCCATGCTGGACGCATCGCTACAGCCGCCCGGTAGGGACGCGTCTGGAGAGGGCCTGTGAACGTCGACCAGCAGCATCAGCCTCATGTCGAGGACGAACCCCTCTACGCCTGGAGCACCTTTCAGCTCTGCGGCGGGGTGGAGGGGTCCGGCCCGAGCGGCACCTGCCGGGCCGAACGCACCGCCCGTGCCTGTCTCGAAGCGGCACTCCAGGCCACCGCGGCCCACTCCAAGGCGTACTCCTGGGGCCAGCTCAGCCGGGTGTCCGCGGATGTCGACCTGCCCTTCCACCTGTGGGCGCGGGATCCGGTCGCCTGGGCCGAACCGGGGCCGAGGAAGACGGTCACGTGGCGTCCGGGCGCGGCTCCGCACCCGCAGTGATCCGGAACCGTCGGTGGTGAGGCGAGGCAGTGCTAGTGGTAAGGGAATCACGATGAAGAGCAGCGGACCCGGCATCGGGCTCAGGACGAGGGAGTGGCGGCCGGCCGACCATGGACGTCTTGCGGTCAGCGAGGCGAACCCGGCCAGGGTCTACAACTATCTCGTCGGCGGCAAGGACAATTACCTCGCCGATTACGAGCAGGCGCAGCGATTTCTCGGTGTCGCACCGGAAGTCCGTGACACCGCGCTCTCCAATCGGAGATTTCTGCACCGGGCCGTCCGCCATCTCGCCGCCAATGGAATCAGCCAATTCCTGGATATCGGCGCGGGATTGCCGGCGACCCCGAATGTGCATGAAATCGCCCAGGCCGTGAATCCCCGGGCCCGGGTGGTCTACGCCGACAACGACCCCATTGTGGCGAGCCACGGCCAGGCCCGGCTCTCCGTCTCCGGCACCACGATGGTCAAGACCGACATCCGCTCGCCCGAGGATCTCCTGGGCCATGAGGAGCTGCGGCGGCTGCTCGACCCCGCACAGCCGGTCGCGATCCTGCTGACGCTCGTCCTCGACTACATCGAGGATCTGGCGAACCCCATCGGCATCGTCCGCCGGCTCATGGACTGGGCCGCGCCGGGCAGCTGTCTGGTCCTCTCCCACGCCACCGGTGACTTCACCCTCGACACTGATCGGGAATGGGAGGTCATCAGCTTCGAGGGCCCGGTGTCGCTGGTCGCCCGAGACCATGCCGGGATCATGGAGTTCTTCGCCGGGCTCGACCTGCTCGCCCCGGGCCTGGTGCAACTGCCCTCGTGGCGTCCGGGCATCGGCGCCGAGTCCGACCCGAGCCGGGTGTGGGCCTACGGCGGGGTGGCCCGCAAGCCGTAGCCCCGGCCGCCCCTTCGCCCGACGTCCGCCCCGGATCCCGCCTCAGCGCGGGCCGGGGCCGATCTGCAGGGTCATACAGGCGGGGAAGAGCCCGCTCCAGGTGTGCCCGCGCCAACTCTCGTACGTACCGGGGCGCTTCCACACGGGCAGGGCCTGGTCCATATGGGCCCGGCCCTCGGGGAACCTGCCCTGCTCCATATAGGTGATCCCGATCTCGTAGAGGGCGAAGCCCTCATGGTGGATGTTGCCCGTGCGGCGGGCGTACTCCAGGCTCTCCTTGAAACAGGTCAGGGCGTCCTCGGGGCGGCCCAGCCCCCGGTGGGCCCGGCCGAGGTTGCCCAGGCCGATCACCTCGGCCGGCAGATCCCCGGCCTCCCGGGCGAGGGCGAGCTGCCGCTCCTGCACCGTGATGGCCTCCTCGTAAAGGCCCAGTTCGCACAGCGCGTCCGCGAGATTGCACGCGGTGCGCAACTCGCCCTCCCGATGGCTCAGTTCGCGCCAGATCTCCAGCGCCGACTCCAGGGTGGTCCGTACCTCGTCATAGCTGTGCTGCAGCCAGTACGCGGCGGAGAGGCCGTCCAGCCCCCACGCCTCGCTCTCCGGGTCGCCCAGACGGCGGGCGGTCTCGACGGCCAGCTCGTTGATCGTCTGGAGGTCCTGGGCGTGGGCCCGGGGGAAGAGGAACCACTGGAGCGCCCGCGCCAGCCGCAGCCCCAGGCGCGCGATCGCCTCTGGCTGGGTGGGCTCGGCCGCGTGGACGACGCCGGCCAGCAGATTGGGCAGCTCGTCCTTCAGCCAGCTCTCCGCCTCGCCCTGGCCGCTCAGCGGCACCGCCGGGCCCTCCACCGGGTGCCGGGGCCAGGGGCGGAGCGGGTCGAGCAGGGTGACCGCCTGCTGGGCGGTGGCCGCGTAGCAGGACAGTGCCCGCTCCAGTGCCGCCGAACGCTCCATTTCGGACTCCTCCTGCTCCGCCTGCTCCGACGCGAACAGCCGCAGCAGATCGTGCATGTGGTAGCGGACGGAGTCCCGGCTCTCCAGGAGCTGGGCGTCGACCAGCCGCTCCAGCGCGTTCTCGGTGCGGTCGGCGGGCAGGTCCAGCAGCGCGGCGGCCACCGGCAGGCTCACATCGAGCCCGTGCACCACGCTGAGCAGCCGGAAGGCGCGGACCGCGTCCAGGTCATCGGAGCGCCGGCCGAGCCGGAAGCCCTCGTAGCTCACCTGGAAGCTGACGCGGACGGCCAGATCGCCGAAGCGCAGCTCGTCCAGCCGGCCCCGGGCGTCGGTCAGCTTGGTCACGAGGGTGCGCAGCGGCCACGCGGGGCGGGCGGCCAGCCGGGCACCGGCGATCCGCAGCGCCAGCGGCAGCCAGCCGCACAGCCGGGTGATCTCCTCCGCCTCGGCCGGCTCGGCCCGCACCCGCTCCGCGCCCACGACCCGCTCCAGCAGCGCCACCGCCTGGTCCTGCGGGAGCACATCCAGATGCAGATGGGTGGCACCCTCCAGGGTGGTCAGCATCTCGCGACTGGTGACCAGCGCGGCGCAGCCCGGCCCGGCGGGGATCAGCGGCCGCACCTGGTCCACACTGGCGGCGTTGTCGAGGATCACCAGCAGTCTCCGGCCCGCCGCCAGCGAACGGAACTGCGCGGACGCCTCGTCGGTGTCGCCGGGCACGTTGGAGCCGTCCACGCCGAGAGCGCGCAGAAACCGGCCGAGCACCTCACCGGGGTCCAGGGCCGACTGCCCGGCGGTCGCCCCGTACAGATCCACATAGAGCTGGCCGTCGGGGAAGCGGTCGGCGAGCTGGTGTGCGGTGTGAATGGCCAGGGTCGACTTGCCGACCCCGCCGGTGCCGTCGATGGCCGCGAGCACCACCGACCGCCCGCCCTCGCCCGCGTCCGGGTCCCCGGCCGCGTCCATCAGCGCCTGGATCACCGCGACCTCGCCATGGCGCCCGGTGAACGCCGGGCTGGCGGGCGGCAGTTGGCGGGGTCCCCGGTGGGCCTTGCGGGCAGCGGCGGCGGAGTCGGGCCGGTCCGCCTCCGGGGCGGGCGCGGCCGCCAGGGAGGCGTCGGCGTTCAGGATCCGCTCGTGGAGGTCGCGCAGCGGCGGGGTCGGCTCGACCCCCAGCTCCTCGCTCAGCAGCCGGTGCAGATCGCGGTAGGCGGCCAGGGCGTCGGCCTGCCGCCCGGACCGGTACCGCGCCAGCATCAGTCGGCCGCGCAGCTCCTCGCGGAACGGATACTCGGCGGTCAGTGCCTCCAGCTCGCCCAGGACGGCCGTATGGCGCCCGCACCGCAGGTCCGCGTCGATCCGGGCGTCCACGGCCTGCAGCCGGCACTCCTCGAGCCGGGTGGCCTCCGCCGTCACCGCCGGGGTCGGGGGCACATCGGCGAACGGGGTGCCGCGCCACATCGTCAGCGCCTCGCGCAGCCGCTCCGCCGCGGTCTCGGGCGCCTCCCGGTCGAGCGCCCGCCGCCCCTCCTCGATCAGCTGCTCGAAGCGGTGGGCGTCGAACTCGGCGGCCTCCACCGCCAGTCGGTAGCCCTGTGCCTTGTAGCCCTGCTTCTCGGTGATCAGGGTCTGCCCGGCCTCGTCGCCCAGGGTCTGGCGGAGCCGGGAGACATAGGTCTGCAGCAGTTTGGTGGCGCTCTGGGGCGCCCCGTCCTCGCCCCAGAGCTCGTCCAGGAGCCGTTCGGTGGAGACGGTCTGGTTGGCGTGGCACAGCAGCACCGCGAGCAGCGTCCGCCACTTGGCCGGCCCCAGGGAGGCCCACCCCTCGCCGGCGCGCAGCTCAAGCGCCCCCAGGACCCGGTATCGCACCCGTCCCCTTCCATCGGCTCGTCAACTGACCACTCCGCAATGGTTATACCTCCGATGTGGCCGCTGCCGTGCATCGTTTCACCCGCCGGGAACAAGCCCGCGCCGGGTACGGGCTCGCGCGGATGGCCGAAAAACGCCGCATCAGGGCCGTGGCGGAGCGGCCGGGGTAAGAACGGCCGGAGTCAGAACGGCCGGTCGCCCTCGATGGCGACGCGTTCGGCGACCCTGCGGTGCGGGGCGTAGTCGTTGACCGCGTAGTGCTGTGTGGCGCGGTTGTCCCAGAACGCGATGTCGCCCGGCTGCCAGTGGAAGCGCACCTGGTACTCCGGGACATGCGCCTGCCGGCACAGGAAGCTCAGCAGCCGATCGCTCTCCGCGCGCTCCATCCCGGTGATCCGGGTGGTGAAGGAGGTGTTGACGAACAGCATCCGCCGGCCGGTCTCCGGATGGGTGCGCACCACCGGGTGCTCCACCGGCGGGAACATCTCCTGGAACGGGGCCAGCCGCTCCGGTCCGTAGAAGCGGATGAAGCCGGGGATGACGTCGTGGACGGCGGTGGCGCCGTCGACGCGCTCCTTCACCTCCGCCGGGAGGTTGTCGTACGCCGCCGCCATGTCGGCCCACATGGTGTCCCCGCCCACCGGCGGCACCTCGCGCAGCTGGAGCACGGCGCCGAGCGCGGGCCGGGTGCGGAAGGTGACGTCGGTGTGCCAGATGTTCTCGAAGGTCGGCGTGGCACCGGACGCCTTGTCGAAGCGGACCACATCCTCGCTGGACCCGGCGGCGAGCAGTGGATTGGTCTCCAACTCGCCCCAGTTGCGGGCGAATCCGCGCTGCTGCTCCGAGGTGAGGTGCTGAGCCCGGAAGAAGAGCACCTTCCACTCCAGCAGGGCGCGGTTCAGCTCCTCGCGCAGCGCGGGCTCCAGCGGCCGGGAGAGGTCCAGGCCGCGGATCTCGGCGCCGATGACGCGTCCGAGGGGCACGATCTCGAACCGCTCGTACGGACGCTCCTCCCACCCCTCGGGCAGCCGCCGCAGAACGCGCGCGCCCTCGTACATGCCGTCCGGCGGGATGGTGGCTTCGCGAAGGGTCGTGGGTGGGGTGTCGACGACGGTCATGGCGTCTCCTCATGCGTGACGGCGGGCAGGGGCAGGCGGGGGTGGGGAGGTGCCCTCGTGCCGCGGGGATGACCACGGGAGTGTCGTCCTGAGCGTCGCGGTGTCCGGATCGTCAGGGGCTGACCGGCGATCGCGAGAGGAGTGACCGGCGTGGCTTCGGGGGCGCGGGGGCGGTGGCCGCGGGATGCGGAGAGTCCCGATTAGAGGCCCGAGCGCTCACACCCGGTCCGGTCCGGGGCGCGTAGATGTCCCGTCGCGTCGAACCGATGCCTGATCATGAGCGCAATTGTGGGATCCGCCCTGGTGAGCTGTCAACGGGGAGTGCGGTGTGTGTGCACGGAGGACGAGTGCTCACCCGGTGGCGCGCTCGGGGTCCGAGGCGGCCGCCAGGGCGGTACGGGCGCGCTCGACCAGGGCCCGGCCGGCCGGGCCGCTCGGGCCGTCCGCCCGGCAGGCGAAGGCCAGCCGCCCCCGCAGGGCCGGCCGGTCGATGTGGACCGACCGCAGCCGGTCCGACCGCGCCTCGGCGAACGCCCCGGGCAGGATCGCCGCGCCCAGCCCCCGCTCGGCGAGCTGTGCCAGCACCTCCGGATCGCTGGCCTCGAAGGCGATGTGCGGGGTGAAACCGGCGGCCGCGCACGCCTCGTCGATCCGGGTGCGCAGCCCCGTGCCGCGCGGCAGGCTGATCAGCGCACGGCCCCGCAAGGTGTCCAGCGAGATGGCCGAGTGCACGGCGAGCTCATGGTCGGGGCTGACCGCGGCCACGATCGGCTGATCCGTGATCACCTCCAGCTCGACCCCGGCCGGGGTCGTGGCGCCCACGCTGACGATCGCCGCGTCGAGCCGTCCCGTGCGCAGACCCTCCAGCAGCTCGTCCGACGTGGCCTCGGTGAGGGTGATCTCCACCGCCGGATGGGCGTCGTGGAACTCCGCCAGCAGCCCCGGCAGATCCACGCTGTGCGAGGTGACCGTCCCGACCGCCACATGCCCGCGCAGCAGCCCGGTCAGCTCGTCCACCGCGAGCCGGGCGCCCTCCACCGCCGCGAGCGCCGCCCGCGCGTACGGCAGCACCGCCGCGCCCGCCTCGGTCAGCCGCACCGAGCGGCCCGAGCGGTCCAGCAGCTGCTCGCCCAGCTCGCGCTCCAGCCGGCGGATCTGCGCGCTGACCCCCGGCTGGGCCACATGCACCTTCTCCGCGGCCCGGGTGAAGTTCCGCTCCTCGGCCACCGCCACGAAGTACTCAAGCTGCCGCAGTTCCATAAGCAATGATTCTAGCAATTAGACCAACTATCTCTTGGACTTCTGATCGTGCTCGCCGGAGGGTGGAGGCGGACGAAAGGAGTCGACCATGACCGAGACCCGTACCCGCGCCACCACCCCCGAGGATCTGGCCCGGCTGTTCGTGGAACGTGCCAACGCCGGAGACGCCGAGGGGCTGGCCGAGCTCTACGAGCCCGACGCGGTGCTCGCCTATCCGCCGGGTGCCACGACCGTCGGCCGCGAGGCGATCCGCGCCGTCTGCGAGCGGATGCTGGCGCACGCCCCGCGCCCCTTCCGGGTGGAGGAGGCGCTGCCGACCGTCCGCTACGGCGATCTGGCCCTCACCTCGACCCGCCCCGCCGACAACACCGGCGGCCGGGTGCAGGTGGCCCGCCGCCAGCCGGACGGCACCTGGCTGCGCATCATCGACCGCCCCGAGACCCGCCCCGAGGCCCGCCCCGAGGTCCCCTCCGAGATCCGCCCCGAGGCCGGAGCCGAGTGATGCGGGTGCTCATCGCCGGGGGCGGGATCGGCGGGCTGGCCACCGCCCTGAGCCTCCACGCGGCCGGGATCGAGACGGCGGTCGTCGAGAGCGCCCGTGAGATCCGGCCGCTCGGCGTCGGCATCAACCTGCTGCCGCACGCCGTGCGCGAGCTCATCGAACTCGGCCTCGGCGACGAGCTCGCCGCCATCGGCGTGGCCACCGCCGAGAACGTGTACTGCGACCGGTTCGGCACCCGGATCTTCACCGAGCCGCGAGGCCTGGCCCAGGGCTACCGCTGGCCGCAGTACTCGGTCCACCGCGGGGAGCTCCAGCGGCTGCTCCTCGCGGCGGTCCGCGAGCGCCTGGGCGCGGATGCGGTCCGCACCGGGGCGCGGGTGGTGGGATTCGACGACTCGGGGCGGCGGGACAGTGTGCGCGTACACATCCTCGACCGGGCGACGGGGACGGTCGAGGAGACGGCCGCGCGGGCACTCATCGGCGCCGACGGGCTGCACTCCGCGGTCCGCGCCGCGCTGCACCCGCAGGACGGTCCGCTGCTGTGGTCGGGCATCCGGATGTGGCGGGGCACCACACGGGCCGAGCCGTTTCTGACCGGGCGTTCGATGGTGATCGTGCACGAGGGGGACGCCGAGGTGGTCGCGTATCCGATCGGCGGCGGCCGGGTCAATTGGGTCTGCCTGGTGCGGATGTCCGAGCCCGGGCCGCTCACCGGCGCCGCGGCCTGGAACCGGGCGGGGCGGCTCGCCGATGTGCTGCCGTACTTCGCGGACTGGCGGCTCGGCCGGCTCGATGTGCCCGGTCTGCTGACCGACGGCGACGAGATCCTCGAATACCCGATGGTCGACCGGGAGCCGCTGCCGTGGTGGGGGAGCGGCCGGGTGACCGTGCTCGGCGACGCCGCGCATCCGATGTATCCGGTGGGGGCCAATGGCGCGTCCCAGGCCGTCGTGGACGCCCGCGTCCTGGCCCGCGAACTCGTGCGGGCGGACGATGTGCCCACCGCGCTGGCCCGCTACGAGACCGAGCGCCGCGAGGTGACGGCGGCCGTCGTACGGGCGAACCGGGCCATGAACCGGGCCGGTGCCCGCACCCCCGAGGAACTCGCCCGCGTCACCGACACCTACCGGGACACCACGGGAGGCGATGTGCGCACGCTCAACGCCCGCCCCTCCCTGAGCTGCCGGTGAGCACTCCGACCGGCGGGGCGGTACGGCACCGGAGCCGGGCCGGGCCGCATTCCACGGCGCCGACCCGGCCCGGCCGTTGGGCCGGGCGCCAGCGTTGGCGCCCGTCCGGCACCGCGCTTAGCGTGGACATCAGACAGCGGTCTTCACGAGACGGTCCGACGCGATCGATGTGCCGGACCACTCCTGGTGCGGGAGGTCGGGAATGGACTCCGTCTCCTTCCTTCTGGCGGCCGTCATCCTCACGGCACTGGCCTTCGACTTCACCAACGGCTTCCACGACACGGCCAATTCGATGGCCACGTCCATCGCCACGGGGGCGCTGTCGCCCCGGCTCGCCGTCCTCGTCGCCGCGGTGCTCAATCTGGCCGGGGCGTTCCTCTCCACGGAAGTGGCCAAGACGATCTCCAACGGCATCGTCGACGACGCCAAGGTCTCCCCGGTCATGATTTTCGCGGGGCTGATCGGGGCGATCCTGTGGAATATGATCACCTGGCTCGCCGGGCTGCCGTCGAGCTCCTCGCACGCCCTGTTCGGCGGGCTGATCGGCGCGGTGTGGGTGGGCGCCGGGGAGTCCGCGGTGCGCTTCACCGCGATCGTCGAGAAGATCGTGATTCCGGCGGTCGCCTCACCGGTGGTGGCCTGTGTGGTGGCCATGCTGGCGACCTATCTCGCGTATGTGATCACCCACCGGGCGGGCGCCCCCGTGGCGCGGAAGGGCTTCCGCGCGGGCCAGGTGGGATCCGCGTCCCTGGTGGCCCTCGCCCACGGCACCAACGACGCGCAGAAGACGATGGGGGTCATCACCCTCACCCTCATCGCCGGTGGTGTGCTCGGCCATGGCTCCGGGCCACCGTGGTGGGTGGTGCTCAGCGCCGGTCTGGCGATCTCACTCGGCACCTATGTCGGCGGGTGGCGGATCATCCGGACCATGGGCAAGGGGCTGACCGACATCCAGCCCCCTCAGGGCTTCGCCGCCGAGACCAGCGCCACCGCGGTGATCCTGGCCTCCTCGCACCTGGGCTTCCCGCTGTCCACCACCCAGGTGTGCACGGGCAGCATCCTGGGCGCCGGGCTCGGCCGCAGGTTGGCCCATGTGCGCTGGGGGATCGCCGGACGGATCGCGGTGTCCTGGCTGCTGACCCTGCCCGCCGCGGCGGCCGTGGGAGGCGTCGCGGCCTGGGTGGCGGGCCAGGGCAACGCGGGGGTGGCCCTGGTGGCGTGCGTCGCCGTCGCGGCGGCGGTGGGCTTCTACGTGCTCTCGCGCCGTCGCCCGGTGAACCCGGACAACGTCAACGCGCCGCGCGTCCCCGAGCACGCCGGGCGCACCCTGGACACGACCGTCTGACCCGGTCACGACCCCCGCCGAGGAGCTGATCCGTATGGGCACCACCTGGGGCACGATCGTCGGGGTCTTCGGGGTCAGCCTCGGGGTCACCGTCCTGGTGGTCGTGATGTTCTCCCTCGGCGTCGCCGCCTGGGCCCGCGCCGGTGGCGGCACACCGCGCCACGGGGCGCGCCGCGGCCGTCTCGACACGGTGGCGGCGGCCGCGGCGGTGGGGTGTTTCGCCGCGTGCCTGGCGATCGCCGCCTATGGAATCGAGCTGATCATTCCCGGCTGAGCCCGCTTGCGACAATGGAACGCCACCGAGCACCGCCCGCACCGCGGTGCTCCTGTCGACGCGGGAGACCACGCACGGTGTCAGATACGACCGAAACCTCGTCCGCCGGCCCGGCCGCCGCGGACCGTCCCGCGCTGCGGGCCGACTGCGCCGGCTGCTTCGGGCTGTGCTGTGCCGCCCTGCCCTTCGCGGCCTCCTCGGACTTCGCGATCAGCAAGGACGCGGGGGAGCCCTGCCGCAACCTCCGGGCCGACTTCCGCTGCGGTATCCACTCCCGGCTGCGCGAGGAGGGCTTCCAGGGCTGCACGGTCTACGACTGTTTCGGCGCCGGGCAGAAGGTGTCCCAGCTCACCTTCGAGGGCCGCGACTGGCGGCGGCACCCCGGGACGGCCGCCGAGATGTTCGCCGTCTTCCCCGTCATGCGCCACCTGCACGAGCTGCTCTGGTACCTCACCGAGGCGCTGGCCCTGCCGGCCGCCGGGCCCGTCCACGGCGCCCTGCGCGAGGCGCTGCGGGAGACCGAGCGCCTCACCCTCGGCGGCGCCTCCGAGCTGAGGGAGCTCGATGTGGCGGCCCACCGCGACCGGGTCAATCAGCTGCTGCTGCGCACGAGCGAGCTGGTACGGGCCCGGATCCCGGGCAAGGAGAAGAACCGGAGAGGCGCCGATCTCATCGGCGCCGACCTGAGGGGAGCCGATCTGCGGGGCGCCAACCTCCGCGGCGCCTGTCTCATCGCGGCGAACCTCACCGGGGCCGATCTGACGGCGGCCGATCTGATCGGAGCCGACTTCCGGGATGCCGAGCTGAGCGCGGCCGATCTGCGGGGAGCCGTCTTCCTCACCCAGGCCCAGCTGAACGCGGCCAAGGGCGACTCCGCCACCCGGCTGCCCCCGTCCCTCACCCGCCCCGCGCACTGGTGACCCCGCCGCGCCACCGCGCGGTGTGCGACCCTGGCTGCCATGTCCGACACCGTCGACGCGCCCGTGATCCGCAGCGATGAGCCCGGATCGTTCGCCCGGAGTGTGCTGGCCGAGCGCCATCCCGCACTGATCGAGAAGGTGCGCGACGCCTTCCCGTACGGCCCCGGTCAGCACCGCGCCCTCGACGCGCTGCGCGACAACGCCGCCGAGGGCACCATCGCCCCGCTCCCGCCCACCGCGTACGACCACGACCGGTGGGCGGTGTGGGGCCGGGAGCACTTCGGCCGGTCCTGGTTCGACGTCCCGTTCCTGTGGGCGGAGAGCTACTTCTACCGCCGGCTCCTGGAGGCCGTGGGCTACTTCGCGGACGGCCCCTGGCGGGGCGTCGACCCGTTCCGCCCCTTCAAACAGGCCGAGCTGGACACCCCCGGGGCCGAGGCCGAACTCGCCACGCTCGACGACATCCTGCGCAAGCCCGCCGGGGAGCAGGCGGCCGCGCTGGTGCACGGCTCACTCTGGGGCAACCGCGCGGACCTGGGTTTCCGCATCTCCTCATCGGCCGCGGACGCGCCCGGCGCCGACACCCCGCCGCTGGTCGCGGACGACTCGGAGGCGCTGTGGTCGCTGCTGCCCGCCGGCTCCCCGGCCACGCTGTGCGTGGTGGCGGACAACGCCGGGCGGGAACTGCTCCCCGACCTCGTCCTCATCGACCATGTGCTCCACCACGGGCGCGCCGAGCGGGTGGTGCTCCAGGTCAAGCCGTATCCGTACTACGTCTCCGACGCCACCACCGAGGATGTCGTCGACTGTCTGCGCCGTCTGGTGCGGGCGGAGGGCGCCGCGTCCGCCACCGGCGGACGGCTGTGGGCCGCCATGGGCGACGGGCGGCTCACGGTGCGGGCGCATGACTTCTTCCGCGCCCCGCTGCCGTACGAGGAGATGCCCGGCGATCTGCGGAGCGAGTTCGCCGCGGCCACGGTCACCGTCATGAAGGGCGATCTGAACTACCGCCGTCTCGTCGGCGACCCGCGGTGGCCCCCCACCACCCCCGACGCCCACCGCCCCGGGTTCTTCCCCGG
>NZ_JBHYVB010000033.1:0-17621 GCF_042750115.1 Streptomyces sp. NPDC059455 | reverse complement strand
GGGCTTTAGGTGGGTTGGCGCGGGGTTGTGGGGTGTTTGTTCGCCGCGGCCTCGTACAGGTTAAGGATGGGCGATCTGTCGACCCGCCTAGTGGTCGGCGCCGGGCTGTGGCCCCCGACCACCGCCTTCGCCGACCGCACCGGGTACTTCCCAGGCCCGGTGGCCGCGCTGCGCACCCTGAAGTCGGATGTCGTCGTCGGGCTCGACGAGCGGACCGTGGCCGCGCTGGACGCGCATGAGGACCACTGGCGCACCAGCGGCGCCCATGCGCTGATCCAGGTACGGCGGTGAGGCACGCGCTCCCCTTGCCCCGGAGGGCCGAGGGGAGCGCACGGGGCCGGCGACCGTGGTAGTCGGCCCCTGCCTCTGCATCAGCCGCCGATGTAGTTGACGCAGTTGCTGCCGATCTTCATGTCACCGCTCGGGCCGACGCCGCCGATGGAGGAGGTGGTGCCGGTGGAGGTGTTGCAGTGGTTGTCCTGGACGATGAGGCTGGACAGGTTGAAGCTGGTGGGAACGTCGGAGCCGCCGTAGCCGTCGGCGGCCGCGGTGCCGGTGCCGAGGAGCGCGAGGGCGCCCGCGGTCGCGGCCACCAGAGCGGCCTTCTTCGCGATCTGCATGGATTCCTCCGTGTCGGGTCGCAGAACGAATAAATCTGACGGTCTGATTTAACGAAGGAAGTCCGGGAGAAGTCGGGTAAGCGCACCGGAGAGTGGCCCGTTCGGCGTACGAAGCCATCGGGCCGGAACGGGTGCGCTCCTCCCGCCCCGGAGGAGCGAGAGGAGCGCGGTGGGCCGGTGACGGTGGCCATCGGCCGCTGTTCCTGCGTCAGCCGCCGATGATGTTGGCGCAGGTGCTGCCGATGTTCATCTCGCCCGTCGGGCCGGCGGTGGCGGTGGAGAGGGTGGTGCCGGTGGAGGTGTTGCAGTGGTTGCTCTGGAAGATGAAGCTGCTGACGTCGAAGCTGGTGGGGGTGCTGGTGCTTCTGTCGGAGCCGCCGTAGCCGTTGGCGGCCGCGGTGCCGGTGCCGAGGAGCGCAAGGGCGCCTGCGGTCGCGGCCACCAGGGCGGCCTTCTTCGCGATCTGCATGGATTCCTCCGTGTCGGGTCGCAGAGTGAATAGATCTGACAGTCCGATTTAACGGAGGGGGCCCCGGGAAAACGCGCTCAGCACACCGGAGAATGGGCCATCCGGCGCACGTAATCGCCCTCCGGTGTCAGTTGAGGCGGATACCCACGGAGTAGGCCGTGATCGTGCTCGGGTCGGACACATGGTGGTCCTTGGCGGCCGCGCTGTAGCTCGGCGTCTGGGTGGTGGCCGGTTCGAGCCTCCAGAGCAGATTGCCGCTGCCCCGGTAGTGCACCTCCGCGCCGCCACCGGTCAGCGCGAAACCGGGCTCCACGGACGCCACGGCGGCCGGGTGCGGGGACTGGCCGGAGTCGGCCCGGGTGAAGCTGTTGGACACGAACCCCACCGGGAGAAAGCGCCGGAGCCCGATGGCGAACACCCGGATGTTGGCGGGATCGGAGACCAGATGGTCCTTCGACCGGGCCTTCCAGGAGGTCTCGGTCGAGGGGAAGGAGGCGGTGGCGAGATTGCCGCCGCCGTGCCAGTCCACCCGGAACCCGCCGCCGACGAGGACGTACTCATCCGACGATGGAAGACCGGCCTCGGCCTCCGGATGCGGGGCCACCCCGCTGTCCGCGCGTGCTACGTGCACCGACCGCAGCAGCTGGTCCCGGCTCATCCCGGCGATCTTCAGGCCGATGACGTACGAGACCAGCTCATGCGCCTGCGCGTCGATATGGTCCTTCGAGCTGACGGTCCAGCCCGACAGGTCGTCCGTGGGATACGACGCGGTCAGCAACGCCCCGTTGGGGTATTCCGCCGCGGTGGCCCCGCCGCCGATGGCGATCATGTCGCCGTCGCCGACGAGGACCGTCTCATCGACCCAGTGCTGCTGAGGGGGATTGCCCTGGTGCGAGAAGACCGAGACGGTCACCAGGCCCGAAGCGTCCTTGAAGGTGTTGAGCCGCGTTCCCACCGAGTTCAGCACCCGTCTTGGCCGCCGCGCCGTCGGCGTGGCCGCGGCGGCGGTCGTGAACCCGCCACCCACCGCTCCCACGGCTGCCGCGCCCGCGACGGTCGTCGCTGCCCTCAGCATGTCCCTTCGGCTGCGCATCGCCCGCGTCAACCTGCCTTCCGTCATCACTGCGCCTGACCCGTCGTCAGGGCGAGTAGAAAGTTAGCCGGGTCACCGAACTCAGGGATATTCCCTGAAATGACGGATTGACAGCGCATTGCGCCATGGGCTAAAAGATCGTGGCCGACTCCCGACTCGGCCGCTACCTGGAAGAAACCCCTCCGGTGCGGGTGCCGACCCGCGCCCGGAGACCGCTCCCGGGGCGGTGGAGGAGGGTGGCAGGGCGGCAGGTTGTCCTGTTCGGTGCGGTTGAACGACATGCCACTCGGCCAATCTTCGGTTCACGGCGGTCGGTGGCCGTCCCTGCCATGGCCTCGGCGGGGTTGTCGGTCGCGGATGGCAGTATCGGCCTCGTACGCGCTCCGCCCCCAGGAAAGTGAGCCCTCGCATGGTGCCGTCCCCCCGTGACCTCGCCGATCTGCCCTTCGCGGACCATCTGCGTCCGTTCGGCGGGGACTTGGCGGAAGGGGGCGACTACGACACCGTTCATCTGGACGGCGACTCCTTCGACGGGGCCGTATGCGACCGGGCCCGGTTCCTCGAGTCCGCGTTCTCCTCGGTGACCTTCACCGGGGGCCGTGGCCGTGGGGCCCGGTTCAATGAGGTGTGGCTGGACGGGGTGCGATGGGTGGGCACCGATCTGGCGGACACCGAGTGGCTGGACGGCGAGCTCAACGGCTGTGTGCTGGCCGGTCTTGAGATGTTCTCCGCGCGGCTGCACCGGGTGACCTTGCACCGGTGCAAGCTGGAATCGGTGAACCTCCGCACCGCCACGCTGCGGAACGTCACCTTCGTGGACTGTCTGCTGCGCGATGTGGACCTCGGCGGCGCGGGGCTGACGGAGGTGGCGTTTCCGGGGTCGGCGCTGGAGGGTGTGCGGTTCGGCAAGGCGCGGATGGCGAAGGTCGATCTGCGCGAGGCCACTCGGCTGGAGATCACCGACGGTTATGACGCGCTGGGCGGCGCCACCATCGGCAGCGGGCAGTTGATGGAGCTCGCGCCGATGCTCGCCGACGCCTTGGGGATCACGGTCCGGGACGGTGGGGCCGCACGCTGAGCCCCCACGTCCCACGGTGGCCGAGGTTCACTGGGGGATCAGCCAGGGCTGCTGCGGCAGCGGGCTCCCCGTCTCGATCAGCGACTTCAGATTGGACAGCACCGCGGCCCAGCCACCGGCCGCCGCGGTCCGCTCGGCCTCGTCGGCCAGGTTCTCATGGGTCACGGTCAGCCGGACGATGTCGCCGTGCGGCTGGATGTCGAAGGTGACCCGGGAGGGCTCGGCGGTGGCATCGGCGTCGGGCGCGGCCCAGGTGGTCACCAGCCGGGTGGGCGGTGAGCTCTCCACGACCGTGCCGACGACATCGGCGGTGCCGGAGCCGTCCGTCCGCTGATGCTCCCACGGGGAGCCGACGTGCCAGTCCGACACATTGCTGTGGCCCCAGTACTCGGCCGTGAGGTCGGCATCGGTCAGCGCGTGCCAGACCTTCTCCGGTGTGCTCTCGATGTAGATGACGTACACGAACGCCGGCTTGTCGGCCATCGCTTCCTCCGCTTGTCGCTTCACCAGGCTGAGCGCGCGCAGTCGCGGGCGCTCGAACTTGTCGATCCAGCGCTCCTGGATCTCATTGAGGGGGACGGGATTGAGGTAGTGGAGTTTTTCGCGGCCCCGCCGCACCGTGCTGACCAGGTTGGCGGCCTCGAGAACGGCCAGATGCTGGGTCGCCGACTGGCGGGTCATCTCCAGCCGCCGGCACAGCTCGCCCAGCGTCTGGCCGTTGTGCTCATGCAGCCGGTCCAGCAGATACCGCCGGGTCTGGTCGGCCAGCGCCTTGAAGACCTTGTCCATCTCTGAGCTCACACCGAACGTTATGCAGGTGATTGCCTGCATGTCAATGCGAGCGATGCGACGGCCCGTGTTCCCGGTGATTTCGCGCTATCGCCTGCGGACCGCGCCGCGGATGAACGCCGCCTGCCCGGCGTGCTGCAGATCGTCCGCGGCCACGCTGACCAGCCGGACGCCGAGGGTCACCGCCGGGGTCCACCGCTCGTCCACGATCCGGTCGAGATCGGAGTCGCGCAGGCCGCGCACGAACGCCAGGGTGTTCTCGTGGACGGCGTCGTAGTACCCGGTGAGCAGCTCGGCGTCCGCCCGCACCGCCGCCACGTCCTTGCTCCGGTGGCCGTAGCCGGTGGCCTCGGGCGGGAACGGCAGGCCGAACCGCTCGGCCCAGCCCTCGGACGTCCACAGCTGCTCGGTGCCCGCGGCGTCGGCGATGTGGTCGTCCTGGACCCGGGTCAGATGCCACACCAGCCAGGCGATCGAATTGGCCCCGCTGTCGAGCCGTACGGCCAACTCGTCCTCCGAGAGCCCGTCCACGGCCGACTGCACCTCCTCGCGTACCCGCTCGAAGGCGTCGGCCAGCAGATCGGCGCTGTTCATTCGCGGCTCCCTCGCTCGTGGTCGGCTCCCGGCCATGGTCGCACCCCGCGGCCCCGGCCACGGGGTGCCGACTCGCCGGACGCGGTTCACACGGGCGGGACGAGGGTGAAGTAGCGGTCGAGCACCGCCTGGTCGCCGGTCACCTTGTCGAGCCGGTCCGCGGGGAGCCGCTGCCACAGGAACAGCATCAGGTCCGACGCGGTCCCGGCCAGCTCGACATCGGGGGGCGCCCCGCCGGTGTCCTCGTCCGCCGCGCCGGTGGTGAGCCGTACGTCGGCGCCGTCGAAGCGGACCGTCCACAGGTCCGGACCGTCGGTCCGGCGGAACCGGAAACGCTCGCCCGCCCCGGGCGGGGCCTCCCGCCACGCCCGCCGGGCCGGGGCCATCACCTCGAAGGTCTGGGCCACGGCGTCCACCGCGAGGCCGGGCTCCACCGGCCGGGCCCACCCGCCGAGCGCCTGCTCGGCGTCCCAGCGGTGCAGGGCCGCCTCGATGGTCTGCATCCGCAGCCAGAAGCCCGCGGTGTGCTCCGCCGACCACGTCCACACCGCCAGCCCCGGATCCTCGCTCCGGAACAGCGCCTCGAGCCGCGCGGCCCCCTCGGCGAACCAGTCGACGAGGCTCACCGGCACCGGGCCGTGATGCGGCCCGCCCGTGGGCGCCGGCCAGCCCTCGCGGTCCTCGGGAAGCTCGAAGAGGGTGGCGTCCGTGATGTCCGGCTGCCGGTCGAGCCGCTTCCGGATGACGCGGGCGACCAGGCGATGCACCCCGCCCAGGTGCAGCACCAGATCCGACATCGTCCAGTCGGGGCAGGAGGGGATCAGCGGCGCGTCCGCCCCGTCGGCGGCGCCACGGGCCGCCTGCTCGAACGCCACGATCTCACGGTGGAAATGGGCTGAATAGTCCATGGGCCGCACTCTGCCAGGCGGCGACCGCAGTTGCCATACACCGCCCGGCCACTCGGTACGCCTTCGCTGTCGGCAGACCGAATCGGCCCCCGGCGAAGCCGCACGGGCCCGGCGCACCGCCGCTGTTAGCTTCCCCCCATCCGGCTCGAAACCCGGGAACGCCCGGGAACACCCACTTCGACGCCCGGGAACGCCAAGACCAAGGAGAGGGAAGCGCGGCGATGGTGATGACCAGACGCATCGAATACCCCGTGGACGGCACCACCATGGTGGGCCATCTGGCGCTGCCCGGGGGCACGGACCGGCGCCCCGCCGTGCTGATCGCCCATGAGGGCCCCGGCATCACCGACCACCAGCGCGAGCGCGCCGACCGGCTCGCCGAACTCGGCTATGTGGCCTTCGCCCTCGACTACCACGGCGGCGGACGGTTCATCGAGGACCGCGAGGAGATGTTCGCCCGGATCGACGAACTGCTCGCCGATCCCGACCGCATGCGCGCCCTCACCGGGGCCGGGCTCGCGGTGCTGACCGCGGAACCCCGGGCCGACGCCTCGCGGCTGGCCGCCATCGGCTACTGCCTGGGCGGCACCATGGCCCTCGAACTCGCCCGGAGCGGCGCGGACCTCAAGGCCGTGGTCGGCTTCCACCCCGGTCTGACGAGCGCCCGGCCCGAGGACGCCGCCAACATCACCGGGAAGGTCCTGGTCTGCGTGGGGTCCGAGGACCCGTTCATCCCGGTCGAGCAGCGTCTGGCCTTCGAGGCGGAGATGCGGGCCGCCGGAGTGGACTGGCGCATGCATCTCCACGGCGGCGCGCTGCACAGCTTCACCCACCCCGGCCTCGACCCCGATCCCGTGGCCCGCCCGGGGATCGGCTACCACCGGCCCTCCGCCGAGCGGGCCTGGCGGGCGATGCTCGACCTGTTCGACGAGGTGTTCCCGACCATGGTGTGAACAGCGCACGGCCCCTATCGTGAAATGCCATGAGAGACCAACTGCGCTTCCCCCCGGCAAAGTTGGCCGCGGCCGCCACGGTCACCGCCGTGCTTCTCGCCGGATGTGGCGGCTCCGACGAGGACTCCGGCGCCGGGGGCGGGCCGGAGAAGAAGACGATCACGGTGGCCGGACTGCCGCTCGCCGATGTCGCCGCCCTGCACATCGCCATGGACCGCAGGCTCTTCGAGAAGGAGGGGCTGAACGTCCGCGTCCAGCCGGTCCAGCAGAGCGTCCAGGCGCTGCCCGCGCTCGCCCACGGCCAGGTGGACGTCATCGGCGGCGCCAACTTCGTGACGTTTCTCCAGGCCCGTGAGAAGGGCACTCTGGCCACCCGGGTGCTGGCCGAGGGCGCGCGCAACGCCCCGCACATGATGGATGTGCTGGTGCCCGCCGACTCCAAGATCAAGGAGCCGCGGGACCTCGAGGGCAAGAAGGTCGCGGTCAACATCCTCAACAACATCCAGTCGCTCACCCTCAACGCCACCCTCGGCAAGGCCGGGATCGGCCGGCCCGAGTACCGGCAGGTGCCGTTCCCGCAGATGGGCTCGGTGCTGGAGCGGGGCCAGGTGGACGCCGTGCACGCCGCCGAGCCCTTCGCCACCGCGCTCAAGCGCGAGCTGAAGGCCCGTACGGTGGTCGACGGCAACGCGGCGCCCGTCGCCGGACTGCCGCTCAGCGGCTATGTCACCACCGACACCTTCATTGACAAGTACCCCAAGACCGCCGCCGCCTTCCAGCGCGCCATCTCCGCCGCCCAGGCCGTGGCCGCCAAGGACCGTGGCGCCGTGGAGAAGGCGCTGCCCGGCTATACGAAGATCAAGCCGGAGGAGGCCGCCGCCATCGGCCTGCCCGACTATCCGGCCACCTCCAGCGCCGCCCAGCTGAAGCGGCTCATCTCCCTGATGCGGGCGCAGAAGCTGCTCACCAAGGACCTCGACCCCGCCGCCGTCCTCTACCAGCCCACCGGGTGAGCCCCCCGACGGCCGGGCGGGCCGGGCGGAAGCGCACCGGGCGGGCCAGGAACGCGCTGCTCGGCGCCGTCGGCGTGCTCGTGGCCTTCGCCGCCTGCGAGGCCCTGGGCCGCTCCGGGATGGTGCGGAGCGCCTTCCTGCCGCCCGCCTCAGAGGTGCTGGTACGGGCCGTCGAACTCGGCGGCGACACCGCCTTCCTGAACGGTGTCGGCGCCACCCTCGAGGCATGGGTCACCGGGCTCGCTCTCGCCTGCGCCCTCGGGATCCCCCTCGGGCTGCTGCTGGGCAGTGTGCCGACGGCCGCGCAGGCCGCACGGGTGCTGATCGAATTCCTGCGCCCGGTGCCGTCGGTGGCCCTCATCCCCCTGGTGTCGCTGCTGCTCGGCGCCGGCAGCGAGACCACGGTCGCCCTCGTCACCTACGCGTGTGTCTGGCCCGTGCTGTTCAACACCGTCTACGGGCTCGGCGAGACCGATCCGCTGGCCAAGGACACGCTGCGCGCCTTCGGCTTCGGGCGGCTCGCCGTCCTGCTGCGGGCCGGTCTGCCCTCGGCCGCCCCGTTCATCGCCGCCGGGGTGCGCATCGCGGCGGCCACCGCCCTGATCCTCGCCGTGGCCAGCGAGATCCTCGCCGGATTCGGCGAGGGTCTTGGCACCTTCATCGCCCAGGCGGGCATGGCCACCGACGGCACCCGCGATGTGCTGGCCGGAGTGGTGTGGGCGGGAGCGCTCGGCCTCGTCATCAACCTGGCGCTCACCGCGGTCGAACGGCGGCTGTTCCCCTGGGCGCCCGAGCACCGCGGGAGCCGCGCATGACCGCGCCGGCCACCCCGCTCGGGGCCGCACGGCGGCTGCCCCGGACCCTCGCGCTGCGGCTCGGCGTCCCGGTGCTGGCGGTGGTGCTGTGGCAACTCGCCGCGCGGGCCCACGGCAGCGTCTTCTTCCCGACGCCCGCCCGCATCGTCGACCACGGCTATCACCTGTGGTTCTCCGGCCCCGCCGAACGGGCGTTCCTCACCGACGCGGCGGTCCGCGATCTGCTGCCCAGCCTCGGCCGGGTGCTCGCCGGATTCGCCCTCGCCGCGGCCGGTGGCATCGTGCTGGGGCTCGCTCTGGGCCGCTCGCGCACCGTGTACGCGCTGTGCGATCCGGTGCTGCAGTTCGCCCGCGCCGTGCCTCCGCCCGCGCTGGTGCCCGTCTTCGTCGTGGTCTTCGACCTCGGCACGCCGATGCAGCTCGCCTCCATCGTCTTCGGCGCCATCTGGCCCGTACTGATCAACACGGCCGAGGGGGTCCGGGGCATCGACCCGCTGCGGCTGGACGTCGCCGCCACCGTGCGGATGCGGCCCGCCGAGCGGATCGTGCTGCTGTATCTGCCCGCCGCGCTTCCGCGCATCTTCGCCGGGCTGCGGCTGAGCCTGTCGCTCTCGCTCATCCTGATGGTGTTCTCGGAGCTGCTGCCCGGCACCGCCGACGGCATAGGCTTCACGCTCACCGACGCGCAGACCCGCTCCGATCTGCTCACGGTGTGGGCGGTGATGGTGCTGCTCGGCGCGCTCGGGCATCTGCTCAACAGCGCGCTGCTCGCCGTCGAGCGCCTGGCTCTCGGCAGACACCGCGCGGCGCACCGCACCTGACCACCCATAGCACCCGCACGCGGGACACGCCCCCACCCAGCAGAGGAGGTGGCCCCATGGCCGAGCCCACCGCCCACCCCCCGACCACCACGGTCCGCGAGGCGGTGCTGGCACTGTGCCGCGCCACCGGGATGACGACCGTCTTCGGCAACCCCGGCTCCACCGAACTGCGGATGTTCCGCGACTGGCCCGAGGACTTCCGCTATGTGCTCGGTTTGCAGGAGTCCACCGCCGTCGCCATGGCCGCGGGCCACGCCCTGGGCACCGGGCGGGCGGCGCTGGTCAGCCTGCACTCCGCCGGGGGAGTGGGCCACTCCCTGGGAGCGGTGTTCAACGCCTACCGGGACCGGGTCCCGGTGGTGATCATCGCGGGGCAGCAGTCCCGTGCGCTGCTCCCGCTGCGGCCCTTCCTCGGCGCCGACGAACCGGCCCGGTTCCCGCGCCCGTATGTGAAGTTCAGCAGGCAGCCGGAGCGGGCCGCCGATGTGCCCGCCGCGCTCGCCGAGGCCCACCGCGTCGCCATGAGCCACCCCCGGGGCCCGGTCTTCCTCTCCGTACCGGAGGACGACTGGGACCGCCCCGCCGAGCCGGTCGCCCCGCGCACCGTGCACGGCGGCTACACCGCCGACCCCGCCGCGCTCACCGGCCTCGCCCGAGCACTCGACGCCTCGGCGCGCCCCGCGCTGGTCGTCGGGCCGGGCGTGGACGACGAGCGCGCCGTACGGGAGGTGGCCGAACTGGCCGAGCGGCTGCGGGCGGCGGTGTGGATCAGCCCGCTCTCCGGACGCTCCGGCTTCGACGAACGCCACCCGCTCTTCCAGGGCTTTCTGCCGCCCGTCGCCGACCAGCTGGCGGAGCGGCTGGCCGCCCATGACGTGGTGGTCGCGCTCGGCGCCCCGCTGTTCACCTACCACGTGTACAGCGAGGCCCCACCGCTCGCCGACGGCACCGAGCTGTACCACCTCGACTGCGACCCCGCGCAGGCCGCCTGGCTCCCGGTGGGCACCAGCATCGTCACCACCCTCCGCCCCGCCCTGCGCACCCTCACCGATCTCGTCCGGCCCGCCGACCGGCCCGCGCCACCGCCGCGGCCCGCCCCCGAGCCGGTGCCGGCCACTTCGGCGGAGGAGATCTCCCCCGAGCTGGTGATGGACCTGCTGCGCGAGCGGCTGCCCCGGAACACCGTGCTGGTGGAGGAGACCCCCAGCCACCGCGACGCCCTCCACGCCCGCCTCCCCGTCAGCGGTGAGGGCCGCTTCCTCACCACCGGCAGCGGGGCGCTGGGCTGGGGGCTGCCGCTCGCGGTCGGCCGCGCCCTCGCGGACGGCGAACGCGTGGTGTGCGTCGTCGGCGACGGCTCGGCGCTCTACTCGGTGCAGGCCCTGTGGACCGCGGCCCGGCACCGCGCCCCGGTGAGCTACGTCCTGCTCGACAACGGCGGCTACAGCGCGGTCAAGGCGCTGGGCCACCGCATCGGCATCTCACCCGTGCCGGGCACCGACATCGGCGGCATCGACTTCGCCGCGCTCGCCGGGTCCTTCGGCTGCCCGGCCGAACGGGTGGACCGCCCCGACCACCTCTCCAAGGCCCTCGACCGGGCCCTCGCCCTCGGCCGTGACGACGGCCCCCTGCTGCTCCAGGTCCGGGTCCCCGCCGACGACTCCCCGGCGTACGAGCCCTGGGCCCGGTGAGGCGGACATGCTGCGGATCGACCGACTCAGCCATCGCTACGGCGACGGCCCCGATGTGCTCCGGGACATCGAACTCACCGTCCCCGACGGGCAGTTGCTGACCCTGGTCGGCCCATCCGGCTGTGGCAAGTCCACCCTGCTGCGCTGTGTCGCGGGCCTGATCCGCCCCTCCGCCGGGCGGATCACCCTGGACGGGGAGGTGGTGGACGGCGTCCCGGACCGGCTCGGAGTGGTCTTCCAGGACTACAGCCGCTCGCTCTTCCCCTGGCTCTCGGTGCGGGAGAACGTCGCCCTTCCGCTGCGGCGGCGCGGACTGCCCCGCGCGGAACGCCATGCGGCGGCGGTGGCCATGCTGGAGCAGGTGGGCCTGGCCGACGCCGCCCGCCGCCACCCCTGGCAGCTGTCGGGCGGCATGCAGCAGCGTGTCGCGCTCGCCCGCGCCCTGGCCGCCCGGCCCGCGCTGCTGCTGATGGACGAGCCGTTCGGCGCCCTGGACGCCCAGACCCGGGAGGACCTGGAGGATCTGCTGCTGCGGTTGCACCGGGCCGAGGGGATGACGATTCTGCTGGTCACCCATGACATCGACGAGAGCGTCTATGTGGCGGACCGGGTGGTGGTGCTGGCTCCGGAGCCGGGCCGGGTGCGGGCGGACCTGCCGGTGACGCTGCCCGCCGAACGCGACCAGATCACCACCCGGGGACTGCCGGAGTTCATCGCGCTGCGAACGGAGGTGGGGCGCGCGGTACGCCAGGGCGCGGCCACGCCCCCACCTCCTCGCACTTAACGCAACGTCAGCCAGTCCACGGCGGCCACCCGGTGGCCGCCCGTGGCGACGAGATAGACATCATGGGAGCCGGTCACCGTACGGGGGAGACGGACCGAACGCTCCCGCCACTCGTCCGTGCCACCGGTCCCGCGCACCGGAAGCGTGGCCGCCACCGGTCCTTCGGGTGAGTCCAGGCGCAGTCGCAGGGCGCAGGCCCCGCAGCCGCCGGACGCCAGCCGCACCGTCAGCGTGTCCGCGCCCCCGCCGAACCGCACGCCCCGGAAGCCGATCGCGTCCCCCGTTCCGAGGACCGAGGTGGCCGCCTCGCCGCGCTCGGCGCCCCGGACCACCTCGGCGCGCTCCGCCTGAAGGGTGGCGGCCGCGTCGGGACCGTCGGCGTAGAGCCGGACCTCGTTAACCGCCCAGGGGTTCTCGCCCGGCCGCGTCAGCTCGATCCGCAGATAGCGGGCGGTGCGCTGCTCGAAGACCGCGTCCTGGGTGAAGGAGCGGCCGCTGACCCGGGCCACCGGCGTCCCCCAGTGCTCACCGTCGCGGCTGACCGAGACGGTGAAGCCGGCGGGGTGTCCGGTGGCGTCCAGCCCCGCGTCGATCGCCAGTCGGCCGAAGGTCTTCGCGGTGCCGAGATCCACGGTGAGCGACTGACCGGCGGCCTGGGGAGCGTCCCCCTTCCACTGGGTGGTCTGCACCCCGTCGACGGCGGCCGAGGCATCGGCGCCACCCGAGGCGGTCGCCTTCCAGCCGTCGTTGCGGACCCGGGTCTCACAGCCCGCCAGCCGGCAGCCGGACGACCAGATGGGCTCGCCGTACTCGTACGCCCCCTGGTCCGGCCCGCCGCCCCGGACCTCGCCGGTCACCCCGTCGACCTGCTCGCCCGCGTCGATGGCGGGAGAGTCGGCGCGCGGCCAGAGTTCGCCGTTGCGCGCGTCGGTGTAGCGCGGATCGGTCGGCGGCAGCAGGTTGTTCCGTACGACGGGGGCGGGGTCGCCGGGGCCGGAGATCTCCATCGGTGTGAGCGCCACGTCGTTGCTCACATACGTCCCGGTGGCGTCGGTGGCTCCGCTCAGCCGGACGGCGGCGGTGGAAATGCCCGTGCCGTACGAGGAGTTGTGGTCGCGGTTGCCGAGGCTGACGCTGCTGTGGCCGTTGAAGAAGGTGCCGCGGGTGCCGGTGTTGTACGCCACGTTGTGGTGCAGCAGGAAGTTGCCGGAGGAGTTGTCGATGTAGTAGCCCACCTGGCCGTCGGCGTCATGCACGGTGTTGTGGTCCACGCTGGTGCCCTTGGCGTCCAGGTTGCAGCACACATAGAACGGGCTGCCGTCGCGTGAGGTGCGCATCGCCTCGGAGAGGTCGTTGTAGGCGATCCGGTTGTCGTGGAAGGGCACACCGTTCAGCTGCCAGGCGGTGTCGATGCTCGCCCGCCCGGTGCGGCGGATGGTGTTGTGGGTGACGGTCTGGCCACTGCCGTTGACCTCGATACCGGGGGTGTAGCTGCCCATCCAGCCCACGTCGTGGATGTAGTTGCCGGTGACGGTGTTGCCGCTGCCGCGCAGCAGCACCCCCGTGCCCGCGGAGTAGCCGATGTCGCTGTCGCGCAGGGTGTTGCCCTGGCCGAGGATCTGGACACCGGAGTTCAGCACCCGCGAGGCGACGATGTGGCCCTCGCCGGGCGGGATGGCCAGTTCGTCGTCGCGTGGCATGGGAAGCGTGGAGAACTCCGAGATGTAGCGGGCCCGGAGCCCCTCGACCAGCACACCGGTGCTGTCGGCGCCGGTGCGCAGCGAGGTGCCCCACAGCTCGAGACCGCGCACGGTGACATGCGAGCTGCGCGAGAGGTCCACGCCCCAGCTCTCGTACTTCGCGGTCACCGTGTGGCCGGTGACACCGCCCTTGGGCGGGACCAGATAGAGGCGCCGCGCGTCCTTGTCGTAGTACCACTCACCGGGCTGGTCGAGCGTGGCCTTGGCGCCGACCAGGTAGTAGTTGCGGTAGTTCTGGTCGCCCATGCACAGCGGGGTGCAGCGGTAGTTGCCGCCCTTGAAGTCGAGGGCGCCGGGCGATGCGGCGGTCACGGTGCCGGTCTGCTGGCTCCACGGATTGGAACCGGCCCACAGATGGACGGTGGCGCCGGTGAAGTCGCCGTCCGGCAGATCCGGGTCGTCGATGTGCTGATCGGTGGAGGAGCGTTCGGCCACCGCCCAGGACGGATTGAGCGGATCGGAGCCGGAGTTGGGCCAGCGGCCCTCCATGGCGCGCTCGCCGTCCAGGAACAGCGCGTTCTCGCTGCGGTCGAGCGGGAGGTCCACATCGGCGGCCACCAGACCGCCGCCCGCGTCCTTCCAGCCGGTCACCGCCCGCGTCCCGTCGACGGTGACCGGCCCGTCCCCGTACGCCGCCAGGGTGACCGGGGCGTCGGCGCGGCCCGAGGGCGGGGCGACCCGCTCGCGGTAGTTCCCGCGATGGATCAGACAGGTGTCCCCGGGCCCGACCTGTTCGGTGCAGCGGCCGATGGTGCGGAACGGATGGCGCGAGCTGCCGCTGTCGTGGTCGGCGCCCCAGGTGGCGACGTGGTACGTACGGCCCTGCTGCCCCTGCCCGCCCTGCGCCGCCGCGGTGCCCGGTAAAGCCGCGGCGCAGACGGCCATCGCCGCGACGGCGGCCAGGGATATGCGCCTGAGCGTGGATCTCATCTACCGCCTCCAGTGTTCAGGGTCGACCGAAACCTAGGAGAAACATCGGATGAGGTCAACGGATGGAGGCGAATTCATGGTCAGGACTGCGGGAATTCCGCGAGACAGCTCCGATGTCTCTTTTCATAAGTCGACTTATTGACAAAGAGGCATCCGCTCGCCGGGCATGGCCCGCGTATCCCCTGACAGTGCAGCCATCACTGCCATCACTGCCATCACAGGCATCACAGGCATCACAGGCATCACTCGAAACGACGGGCGCTGATCTCCGCCGCGGTGTCGGCCACCAGCCGCCCCCACCGGCCCACCTCGCTCGCGGCGTAGCGGGAGTGGGGCATGGAGATGGCGACGGCGGCGCCGGACCCGCTCCAGCTCCTCGCGCGGCTCCCGCGGATCAGTGATGGTGGCATCGCCGTAGCGGTCCAGCCCGTCCGCGATGACCTCGTCGACCGCGTCGGCGGGGAGGAGGGCGAGGGCCGCGTGGCCGGTGGTCGTGGCGTGCATCGGCGAGGTGTCGCCGACCATGAGACGGTGCTGCTGAGCCGGGACGAGCTGCGCGCCGAACTCGGCTCGGACTACTACCACGGCGCGCTGCTGGATCCGCTCAGGCATCGGCTTCCCGAGGATCCCGGTGCCCTTCTGCAACGGGACGGCCTGGTTTCTGCCGTTCGCCGGGGCGTACTACAAGGCCAAGGACCGGCTCATGTGAGCCGGGTTCTTCAATCAGTTGCTTTATTTAATTCATGCGTTTTAGAGTGACCGCGACAGCTCACAGGAACCACGGAGACTGGAGGCCACGGTGACCGACGCACGCACCGTCCGCTCCGCCGGGACCCGCGAGGCCATCATGGCCGCGGCGGAGCGGCTCTACGCCGAGCACGGCCTGGTCGCGGTGTCGAACCGGCAGATCAGCGAGGCGGCCGGGCAGGGCAATGTCGCCGCGGTCGGCTATCACTTCGGCACCAGGGCGGATCTGGTGCGCGCCATCATGCGCAAGCACTCCGAGGCGATCGAGGAGATCCGGCAGCGGATGGCGGAGGAGACCCGCGGCAGCGAGGAGGTCCGGGACTGGGTCGCCTGCCTGGTGCGCCCCGCCACCGAGCACCTGGCCACCCTGGGCGTGCCCTCATGGTACGCCCGGTTCGCCGTCCAGGTGATGACCGACCCCGTGCTGCGGGCGATCGTCACCGACGAGGCCCTCACCCGGGAGCCGCTGCGGGAGACCCTCTACGGCCTGGGCGGCTGCCTGGACGCGCTGCCCGCCGAGGTGCGGGCCGAACGCGGCGACATGGCCCGCCAGTTGATCACCCACACCTGTGCCGAACGGGAGCGCGCCCTCGCCGAGGGGACCAGTACGCGCCAGCCGTCCTGGGACGACACGGCCGGCGCGCTCACCGACGCCATCACCGGTCTGCTCCTCGCCCCCGTCACCCGTCGTTCCCCAGCCAAGGAGGCCCGGACATGAAGATCACCGTCGACGAGGAGAAGTGCTGCGGCGCGGGCCAGTGTGTGCTCATCGCGCCCGAGGTGTTCGACCAGCGTGAGGAGGACGGCATCGTCGTGCTGCTCGACGCCGAGCCCGCCGACGGGCATCACCCGGCCGTCCGGGAGGCCGCGAGCGTCTGCCCGGCCGCCGCGATCCAGCTGAGCGAGACCACGTGACCACGCCGTCGAGCGTGGTGGTGGCCGGTGTCTCCGCCGCGGGGCTCGGCACCGCCGAGGCGCTGCGGCGCAAGGGCTACCAGGGGCGGCCGCGGCCCTGGGAAGCCCCGGACGCCCTCGCCGACCCCTCCTGACGTCCCACTGGGACCGATCGACGGCCGACTCCGGACCGATCAACGGGGCCCACTCCGGACCGATCAACGGCCCACTGGGGACCGATCGACGGCCCACTCGGGACCGATCAACGGGGCCCACTCCCACCGACCCTCGGAGGAAGACCATGACCACCTCGCCCGTGGCCGACGACGCGTCGGCCGAGATCCCCGCCTTCCCCCAGCCGCGCGCCGCGGTCTGCCCCTTCGACCCGTCCCCGGAGCTGCGCGGGCTGGCGAGCTGGGGCCCGCTGACCCGGGTCCGGTCCTGGAACGACAGCACCCCCTGGGTGGTGACCGGCCACGCCGAGCAGAAGACCCTGCTCTCGGACCCCCGGCTCAGCGCCGACTTCTCCCACCCCGGCTTCCCGAGCCCCGTTCCCCCCACGGGCGGTGAACGGCAATCCACCGACCTGAGCTTCGTCGGTATGGACGATCCGGAGCACGCCCGGCTGCGCCGCATGGTCAGCGGCGCCTTCACCATCAAGCGGGTCGAGGCGATGCGCCCGGTCGTGCAGGAGATGGTGGACGACTTCATCACCCGGATGCTGGCCGGACCGAATCCGGCCGACCTGGTCCAGGCGCTGGCGCTGCCGCTTCCGTCGCTGGTCATCTCCGAACTGCTGGGCGTCCCGTACGAGGACCATGAGTTCTTCCAGACCAACAGCAAGGTCCTCGTGTCCGCCGTTGCCACGCCGGAGGAGCGGGCCGCCGCGCACACCAACCTGTACGGGTATCTGGACCAGTTGGTGGGGGAGAAGCTCGCCCGGCCCGGTGACGATCTGCTCTCCGGGCTCGCCCAGCAGATCACGGCGGGCGAGCTGACCCGCCGTGGGGCCGCCGCGATGGGTGTGCTGCTGCTCCTCGGCGGCCACGAGACCACGGCCAACATGATCACCATGGGGACGCTGCTGCTGCTCCAGCACCCCGAACAGCTCGCCCGCGTCCGCGAGGCCGACGACCCCAAGGTGATCGTCTCCGCGGTGGAGGAACTCCTGCGCTACCTCAGCGTCGTCCACCTCGGACGCCGCCGGACGGCGCTGGAGGACATCGAGGTCGCCGGCCGGACGATCCGGGCCGGTGAGGGGGTGATCCTCCTCGGCGAACTGGCCAACCGGGACCCGGCCGTCTTCCCGGACCCGGACCGGCTGGACATCGGCCGGGACGCCCGCCACCACCAGGCGTTCGGCGTGGGCACCCACCACTGCCTCGGCCAGCCACTGGCCCGGATGGAACTCCAGGTGGTCTACCCCACCCTGTTCCGCCGCGTCCCCACCCTGCGGATGGCGGCGGACCTGGCGGACATCCCCTTCAAGTACGACGCGGTGATCTACGGAGTGTACGAACTCCCCGTCACCTGGTAGCCGTTCCGGCTTCGGGCCTTGAGCAGCGGCGGAACGGCCGGGACCTCCGGCGCGGCGCCGATGTCCTCGGGCGTCAGCGTGAACGCCTCGGGGCAGGCGTCGCGCCGGGGGCGGCCGGGCGGCCG
>NZ_JBHYVB010000032.1:69609-77564 GCF_042750115.1 Streptomyces sp. NPDC059455 | reverse complement strand
GTCCGCCGCGGCTTACCCCCCCGATGAAACGCGGGGAGCGACATGCACCCCCCCCCGGCCCAGCGGACGGCCACTACGCCGTCCGCGGTGCGGGAGACCCTGGAATGCCGCCCCGAAGCCGCCGCGCACGCACGACATCTCACCAGCACCTTTCTGGAAGGCCTGCGTCCGGCGCCCGATCAGGGCGCCGCCGACGCGGTGATGCTGGTCGTCTCGGAGCTGGTCACCAATGCCGTACGGCACTCGGGCGGCCGGTTCTGCTCGCTGCGCGTGTCGGCCGACCCCGAGGCCATCACCATCGCTGTCAGCGATGCCAGCCGCGTACCACCGCACCGGCGCACTCCGGACGTCCGCGGCGAGCGCGGCGGGTTCGGCTGGCCGATGATCAGCGGCATGGCCACGGCCACGACCGTCAGCGAGGAGCCGGGGGGCAAGACCGTGAGCGCGATCATCGCCCGAAGAGGACGGGTGTCGAGGCGTACCACCGCCGCCCCGACACCGGGTTGACCTGCTCCGTGCCCCCGCGTGACGTCATCGCCCCCTACCCCGTGCCGTTCCAGCCCGTCCCCGCCCGCGCGCGGTCGACGGCCACGGCGATCCCGTCCAGGACGCGTTCGAGGCCGAAGACGAAGTCATGGTCGGTCGCCGGATCGTCGTACGCCCCGTCGGGCGCCGCCTCGAACAGGCCCGACGAGAACAGCAGCGCCACCTGCGGAAAGCGGTCCGGGGTGATGAGCCGCGCCAGGGTCCTGCCGTAGGCCCGCTCGGTCTCCTCCTGACTCAGCCCCGTTTCGCTCCTGCCCTGCGCGTGTTCCTGGGACAGCAGGGAGGCGTGGCGCACATAGCCGCTGAGCAATGTCAGACTGCCGACCTTCGCGGCCCAGTCCAGCTCCGTGCCGCTCAGCGCGCTCAGGCCCGCTTCCATCCAGGCGATCTCATGAGGCCCCATCGGCGGCCCCGCGATGGGGAGGCGGGGGAGCCAGGGCCGGTCGTGGTGGACCAGCCGCTGAGCGACGGTCCACTGCCGTAGCCCCTCGCGCCACCGGTCCGGCGCGGTCTCGACCTCGGGCGGAGAGCCGAGCGCCAGGTCCCGCATGAGGACGAGGAGCTCGTCCTTGGATCCCACATGGCGGTAGAGGGACATCGGGGTGACGCCCAGCTCCTTCGCGATCTTCGGCAGCGTCGCGCCCGCCAGACCGTCGCGGTCCGCCAGTTCCACTCCCGTCCGCACCACGCGCTCGGTGTCGAGCGCGGCGGGCCGGCCGAGGCCCGAGGCCGGGACCGGGAGCCTCCACAGGCGGGCCAGCTCGGCGGGCGCCTCCTCCTGCTCGGCCGACATGGCGCTTCTCCTTCTCGTACCTCGGTTGCTCACCAGGTACATCATGGCCTATCGCTACTTAGTATCTAGCATATAGATTATTGCTTATACTAAGCTCGGGTGCCGAGGGCGCGCCCATGCCCCTTGCCCGTTGGGCCCTCATGTCAGGACGGAGAGAGATCCAGGTGACAGCCATAACGCAGTCCCATACCCCGGGCCCCGCACGGGGCCCTGTCCGCCGGACCGAACGGGCCCTGGCCCCCGATCTGGCGCGGGGCACCATGCTGCTGTTCATCGCGCTCGCGAACGCCGCGGTGGCCACCTTCGGCAACCAGCCGGGCGCCGAGGCGTCGCCACACGGCTGGGAACGCCCGTTCAACCTCGTCATGTTCGTCTTCGTGCACGCCCGCGCCTATCCGATGTTCGCCGTGATGTTCGGCTACGGGCTGGTGCAGCTCACCCGCCGACAGGACGCGGAGGGATCCGGGCCCGGCGCGGCCCGCTCGGTGCTGCTGAAGCGCAACGCATGGCTCATCGCCTTCGGCCTCGTCCATGCCGCACTGCTCAACTTCGGTGACTTCCTGGGGGCTTACGGCATCGTCGGCATCGTCTTCACCCTGCTGCTCCTGCGCCGCGGCGAACGAGTGCAGCGCGTCGTGCTGTGGCTGTGGGGCTGCACGGCGGTGTACGCCGCCGCCCTGGCGGCCGTGGCCGTGTACCGCGCCACGCACAGCGGCCCGGGGTCCGCCGCCGTGCCGACGGACGATGTCGATTCACTCTCGGCCCCCGACTACCTCACGTCCGTGGCCGACCGGCTCCGCGAGTGGCCGATCCACACCCTGACCGTGCTGGGGTTCATCGCGATCGTCTGGCTGGGCGCGTGGGCCGCGCGGCGTGGCGTCCTGGAGGACCCGGCCCGCCACCGGCGACTGCTGGTCCGCACCGCCGTGGTCGCACTCGGCGTAGCCTTCGCGGGCGGGGTCCCGATCGGCTTGGTCAGCGGCGGATTCGTGCATGTCGACGACGCCACCGCGGACGCGTTCGTGAGCCTGTACGAAGTGAGCGGCCAGTTCGGCGGTCCGGGATATGTGGCGCTCTTCGGGCTCCTCGCCCTGCGCCTGTCGAAGGCCCGCTCCGCCTCGCGGCGGAAGCTCCCCGTGGAGGCGCTGGCGGCGCTCGGCCAGCGGTCGCTGAGCGGCTATCTGTTCCAGTCCCTCGCGTGGGTGGTGCTGCTCTCCCCCTACGCGCTCGCGCTCGGAGAGCGGACCGGCAGCCCGACGCTCACCGCGTGCCTGAGCGCCGTCCTGGTCTGGCTCGCCACGGTGGCCGGGGCCCATCTCCTGCAGCGCAGGTCGCTTCCGGGGCCCGCCGAGAAGCTGCTGCGGAGGCTTACGTACGGCCCCCGATAGCCGGGCGGCGCCATGCGCACCGTGCACACGGCGACGCCGAAGGCCGACCGCCCCAGAGGCGACCGGCCTTCGGTGTTCAACCGCCGATGTTCAGACCACCTGCGTTCACCCGCTCGCGTTCAGCCGCCGATGTTCACATCGATGCAGGCGTAGAAGGCGTTGGCGGTGTCCGCGATGTTCCAGACCGCGAGGACCTTCTGCTTGCCCTTCAGGCCGCCGAAGTCCACCTGATGGGTGACGGTCTCGCCCGGCTGCGCACCGCCGTCGTCGACCTCCGCGACCTTCTGGCCACCGACGAAGTACTGCCAGGTGTTGGTCGAGTGACGTGCCGTCAGTTTCCAGGTGAAGTCGGCCTTGGACGGGATGGGCGTGACCGCCCAGCCCTTGCTGTCGTCGTCGAGTTCGGAGAACTTCCCATTGCCACCGCTGCAGCTCGTCAGCCCCTTGGGGCCTTCGACGCTCTGCGGCTCGTACTTGATGTCGCCACAGGGCACGGTCCCGGCCGCACACTGGGCCTGGCGGCTCGGCGGGGTGGAGATGTAGCCGTGCGCGCTGGCCTCGCTCGCGGGGAGGCTCAGAGCGATCAGGGGCGCTATCCCCGCGCCGACGACAACCGCCAACTTTCGTTTCATGTTCATGCCAACTCCTTCACGGCGAGGCCCCACGCCAGACGGGAAGTCCTTGCCGAAGGTGAGGATGTGGGGGGATGTGGGGGGTGGCTGCACGGAACGCTTCATGGGCCGCAAGGGGCGGCCGTGACTCAGCGCCGCACTAGGTCTAGACCATACCCTCTGTCCGTTCACGGTCAAGACATGTGACGGAAGTGGTCTGGTCCACTGCCATCCCCACACATGTCACCGCCCCGGCCCGGTCCCCGGGCCGGGGCACGCGACAGCCGGTGGCGGACGGTCAGGAGGAGAGGGCCGCCAGCCGTCGCCGGTCATGGGGAGACGAACGGCGGTCCAGCCGCTCCTCCAGGCGATCCCGGGCAGCCTCGCACCGGCCCGCGGACACCAGCGCGTACAGCAGGGTCTCCTCCACGACCTCACGCTGCGCGGCGCTGCCGCCCACCCCGGGAAGCCGTGGCAGGAGGCGCTCCAATCCGCGTGCCGCGTCCGTCCAGCGCTCTTCCAGGAGGTCCTCGAACGCCGCGCACAGCGGGGCGATGACCCGTCGCTGCACCTCGTCGGCGCGCAGGGCGTGGACCCGCAGCCGGCGCAGCCCCGGCAGGTCGTCCGCGGCGGTGAGGGCGACGGCGGAGTGCAGGGCGACGAACGCGGTGGCCGGACGCTCCAGGACGTCGGCGGGCGCCGTGTCGAGGACATCGCCGATCGGGAACGGGCCCTGCCACGCGCCCGCCAGCCGGGCGCGCCACAGCAGGGACCCGGAGTCGACCAGGGCGCGGACCCCGTACACCTTCCCCGGCGACAACTGCTCCGCCCACCGGCGGCGCAGCGCGGCCGTGTCCTCGAGGGCGAGTTCGTGCAGGGCGGCGTGCCAGGAGAAGTGGGCGCGGTGGGTTCCGCCGCGGCCCTGGTGGGCCAGCCAACGCTGAAGTCGCTCACGGCCCGCCTGGTGGTCGCCGGACTCGTAGTGCACATGGGCGAGGGCGTGCATGGCGTGGCCGGAGGCGGGTTCGGCGGCCAGGGCCCGCTCGGCCAGGACTCCGGCCTCGTCGTAACGCCCCTGCTCCTGGCGCAGGAAGGCGAGCAGAGAGGTGTGGAACCAGCCTTCGCCGTGTGCCGGGGCGGTGCGCTCGACCACGCGGAGCGCGGTGCTGCCGTCGAGATCGCGCAGACCGGAGAAGGCGATGGTGGGCACGGCGACGGCGAGCGCCAGTGCGTCACCCGGGTAGTCCTCCAGGTGGCGCAGGAGGGCGGCGTCGCCGTCCGCGGGCGGGTGCAGGACGCGGCGGGAGACGACGTCCACCAAGGAGCGCTCATAGTCATCGGCGCGCTCGCGCACCGCACGCCGGGCGTCGGCCAGGGCGCGGGAGACGTCCACGTCGGCCCCGCACTCATGGCCGATGAGCGCGAGCGCGGCGTGGCCGAGGGCGAATCCGGGGTCGAGCGCCACGGAGCGGCGGAGCGCCTGTGCGGCCCCGGTCCGGACCTTCAGCAGCCGGTCCACGCCGAGGCGGTAGGCGGTGGCGGCGGCCGCGTGGGTGCTGAGGGAGAAACCCGAGGTGTCCACGGGCCGTCGTGTCCGGCGCCGGGCGGGGCCGCCGGTGGCGGGGAGTGCGGGGGCCGTCCACGGGTCGAGGACGGCCTCGGCGACGGTGGCGGCCTGTACCCGGATCTCCGGGATGGCGGTGGTTTCCCACAACTCGCCACGGCGGGGCGCGCCGAGGGTCCACAGGGGGCGTGTGGTGCCGCCATCGGCACCGCGCAGCCGTCCGTGGTCGGTGGCGACGCCCATGCTGAGCGGGCCGGGCGTCGCGGCGCCCTGGTCGAGCAGGCTCCGCCACAGCGGGTCGGCCGTGTCGGAGAGCCGCAGGCCCGGCCCGGTACAGTCCACCACCCAGCCGACGGGCAGCGTGCGAGGGCCGTCGGGGGTGGTGAGGGAGACCGTCAGGGAGCCGTCGGGCCGGGCCGAGACGGAGGCGAGCCGCCCCTGGTACGTCCGCATCCGCCGGGTGCGGCGCATGCGCCCGACCGCCTCGGCGGTGGCCGGGGGCATGCGGTGGCGGTGGGTGTTCCACAACGAGCCGTCCCGTGCCACGAACTCGGCTCGCTCCGCGATGGACATCGACGCCCAGATCTCGGCCGTGACCGGGCGCAGCCCGTCCACCGCGGGCCGCCAGTCGCCGTGGGTGCGCATGACGCGGCCGATGTGCCGACGTACCGCGGCCCGCAGCGCGGCCAGGGAAAGGCCGTGCAGTGGGGTCGCACACGTGGCGGCGGGCAGCGGATCCACCGCATGCGCCTGCGGCAGCCTTCCGCCACGGGAGGCGCTGTGCACCGTGCGGCCGGGGCGGTCGAGCGTCATGGCGATGTCCACCGCGGTCAGCCCGGTGCCGACGAGGAGTACATCCTCCTTCTGCCCGTCCTGGAGGGCGGCGTCCAGGGCGCCCGGCGCCCAGGGGTCGGCGATGAAGCGGTCGTTGCCACGCAGGTCCTCGGGGGCCCAGGCGGAGGTGGCGCGGGACGGCCCGGTGGCCAGCACCACGCACCGCGCCTGGACGGTACGGCCGTCGGCGAGCTCCAGCCGGGCCCGCGGGTCCCCGCCGGGGAGAGTGGTCCAGTGGCAGCCGGTGGCCCGGGTGCGCAGTCGGCGGACGGTGACGACGCCCTGGGCGGCCATGATGGCTCGGCCGAGGGTGTCGGCGAGGTAGGCGCCGTAGCGGTAGCGCTCCGCGAAGTCGCCACTCCGCACGCCCGGTTCGCCGTGGTGGCACAGCCACCGCACGAAGTGTCCGGGATCGTCGGGGTAGCAGCTCATCCTGCCCGCCGGGACATTGAGGCGATGGCGCGGGTCGAGGGTGGAGTAGGCGACGCCGCGGCCGGCCTCCGGGGCCGGGTCGATCAGCAGGAGTTCGAACGGGACACGGCGGCGTGCCGCCGTCTCGCAGAGCTGGATCGCCACCAGCGCGCCGGCGGCCCCCGCCCCCACGACGGCGACGGTCCTCGTACACGGCTCTGACGTGCTACACGGCTCTGGCGATGCCATGTGATACCTCCTGCTTACCCGGAACCGGCGGCGGAGCAGAACCGATGCCCCGCTCACGCAACCGGTACCGTAGCCATCTAAGTTCACCAATTCAATGAACTTGGTGAACTCATGGCGGAACAACGCCGCGACCTTGACCGCCACCAGGGTGGATGCCCAAGCCGGTGGTATGGGGCCCGGCCCCATGAAACGGACGTGCGTGATAACTTTCCCTGGTGCGGATCACAGCCAAGTCGGACTACGCCGTCCGGGCGATGGCCGAACTGGCGGCCGCGGAGGGCTCACCCCTGACCGCCGAGCAGGTGGCGACCCGGCAGGACATTCCCCTGCGTTTCCTCTTCGGCATCCTGCGCGAGCTGCGCCTGGCCCATCTGGTGCGCAGTGTGCGGGGCCCGGAAGGCGGATATCTGCTGGCCCGCCCGGCGAAGGAGATCACCCTCGCCGACGCGATCCGCGCCATCGACGGCCCGCTGGCCAACGTACGGGACGTGGGCCTCAGTGGTCTGGAGTACCCCGGAGCGGCGGCGGTGCTGCCCGATGTGTGGCGCGCGGTGCGGGCGAGTCTGCGGCAGGTGCTGGAGAAGACCACCTTCGCGGATCTGGCCGCCGGGAAACTGCCCCCGCTGGTCCAGGAGCGGGCGCGCGAATACCTCGACGACGTCCGCCACTACGACACCTGACGGGCCGGGGCCGACAGCGTCGGCGCCGCACCAATCCACCGCTCCCGGGCCCGAGTTGGGCGTTGGCGCGGCGGGGAAGAAATCGGTCGCCCGGCGGGCCGCGCCCTGCTAGCTTGCGGCTGTGGATCTCTTCTCACGCTCGTGGACAGCGTTGCGCACGGCGGTAGCCGAGCTCCCGGACGAGGACTTCGCACGGCCCTCCGGCTGTGCCGGCTGGCTCGTCCGGGATCTGGTGTGCCACCTGGTCATCGACGCCCAGGACGTCCTGATCACCCTGGTGACCCCCACCGACGCGGAACCGACGCGCGACGCGGTGACCTACTGGGAGGTGGCCGATACGCCACCGACCGGCGACGACCCGCTCGACGCGCTGATCGTCCGGCTGGCCGCCGCGTACGAGGACCCGTGGCTGCTGAAGTTCCACCTCGACGACTTGGGCTCCGCCGCCGGGCGCGCGGCCGAGCTCGCCGACCCGGCCCTGCGGGTCAGCACCCGCGATGTGGTGCTCACCGCGGGCGACTACCTCTCCGCGTACGTCATGGAGTGGACCCTGCACCATCTCGACCTGATCGCCCACCGCCCGGGCGCGGCGGACCCTCCCGCCGAGAGCCTCGCCGGGGCGCGCGAGATGCTGGAGAGGATCGCCGGGGCGGCGTTCCCCGCGTCGTGGTCCGACAAGGACACGCTGCTGGTCGGCACCGGGCGACGGGCCCCGACCGCCGGGGAACAGGCCGACCTGGGCGAACTGGCCACGAAGCTCCCGCTCGTCCTCGGATAGCCCCGCGCCCACCCGCCGGAGGGCGCGGGGCCCCGCGCTGGGGGCAGGGGGTGCCCCCGGCCGCCGCGTTGCCCGGATGGGGGTAGGCGGCCCACAAGTGG
>NZ_JBHYVB010000032.1:64595-69599 GCF_042750115.1 Streptomyces sp. NPDC059455 | reverse complement strand
GGTGGGGGCGCCCCCGGGGTGCCGCCCCCCCCGGGCGGTCAACCCGGCCGCCGGGCCCCACGCGCACCACACGCCCCGCACCCCCCCCCCACCCCCCCCGCCCCCCGCGCGGCGGGGCGCGGGGCACGGAGCTGGGATCAGTGTGTGCCCCGGGCCGCCGGGTTGCCCTGATGGGTGAAGGCGGCCCAGAAGTGGATGTGGTCGAGGTCGGTGCGGGTGGCCTCGCCGCGGAGTTCACCGCGGAGGGTGGGCGGGGGCTCGCGGCGCGGGTCGAGCATCCAGAGCTGGGCGGCAGGCAGGGCGTCCACCGGGGCGAGGCCATGTGTGGTGAGGAAGTCGTGGAAGACGGCCATCATCAGGGCCGTCGGGGCGTCGTTCACGGCCCATCGCGAGCCGATGACATCGGCCGCGCCACGGGCGACCAGGGCGGTGGACAGGGTCAGGGCCTCGTCGTGGTCGCGGGTGCTCAGATCCGTCTCGCAGGCGCTGAGCACCACCAACGGGCCTGCCCCGCCCGGCTGTTCGGTGGCAGCGCCGTCCAGGATGCGGGCCACGGTCAGGCGTCCGGCCTCCTCGGGACCGCTGGGCGGGGCGGCGAGCCAGAGTGCCGAGCGGGTGGGGTCAGGACCGGCCAGGGCGTGGCAGCAGATGTGCAGAACGGCCACCGGTGAGCCGCCACCGGGCAGGGCGGCGAGGATGTCCTCGGGTGTCCCCGGCGCGTCGCTGACGTCGGCGGTGGGGAACTCACCGTAGCGGAGGCCGTCCGGGTAGCAGGCCGTGTGCAGCGCCTCCGCCTCGATCTCGGCCCATACGAGGCTGAGTTCGGGGTCGGCGACCAGGACCTGCCCGGCGGTGGGGGGCAGCCGGTCCCGGGGCGCGGCCCGCAGGAACTCGGCGCCGGAGGGGGCGTAGCTGAGCACCGCTTCCTCGCAGGCGTACCGGTGCTCGCGCCCGTTGGTCCCGTACGGGGTGCGGGCCGCGTGCCAGGCGACCGCGCCGAGTGGCCCGCACGGCACCAGCACGATCCTGGGCGGCTTGTGGAGCGGGCCCACGGCGGCCAGGACGGGGCCCATCGCGGCGGGCCAGGCCCAGTCGCACAGTTCGCGCAACGCCGCTTCCCACTGCCCGTCCCCCTCCGTCCGACGGCCCGGTTCGGCCGCGGTGTCGGCTGCCCCGGTTCGCCGGGCGGTGACGTCGAGGTAGCGCTCCAGTGGCGGGCTGCCGGGGGTCAGCAGCGGCAGCTTCAGGACGGCGGGCCGCGCGCTGTCGGTGTCGGGGCGGAGGACCAGGGCGAAGCCGGGCATGCCGGGGCGCTGCCCGGGGACGAGATAGACGAGCGCGTCGGTGCCGGAGGCGGTGAGACCGGCCCTCAGGGCCGGCAGGTCAGGGGGGCCGAGCAGCCGCCAGGCGTCCGCGCCGCTGCCCGCGCCCAGCGCCTCCAGCGCCCTGCGTCGCAGGGTGCCCGGGATCCGCTGCCCGGTGGCCTGGCCCGGCGGCGCGGCCGTGGCATCGGGCTGGGGCGCGTCCGTGGCATCGGACCGGGGCGCGTCCGTGGCGACCTCGGCGCGCCACTGCCGGGCCAGGTCCGGGTGCCCCCGGGCGTCGAGGAGTTCGGGAATGCCACGGGACGCGGCGGCGGCCCGCAGCACCAGGGCCCGGCCCAGTTCCAGCGCGTTCACCGCGTCGTCCGGACGGTCGCACACGGTGGTCCAGTAGGCCAGCCACAGCGCCTGTGCCGACCCGAAGCGGGCCACGGACAGGCCGTGCTCGGAGCCGAGTTGGAGCAGGACGTCGGCAGACACCCTGACCAGCGCCTCGCCTCGGGCGGCCAGGGCGGCCTCGCGGTCCGCGGTGGCGCGCGGACCGCCGCGGTCGCGGCGCAGCCAGTGGGCCTCGGACAGCTGCGTCAGGGCGTCGGCGGTGTGCGGCAGGCCCTCGCCCCGGGCGATCAGCTCACGGACCCGGGACAGCTCGGTGATGCACAGGTCGAGCAGATCCGGGTCGTCGAGGTGGCGGGCGGTGTGCAGCAGGGCCCGGCCGAGCTGGTACCGCGACCGGAGTTCCTGGTGGGGGGAGGGCTGCGGTCCCTCGAGGATCCGGTGGACCTCCGCGATGGCCTCGGCGGCGGCGTCCCGGCTGGGCTCGATCATGATCAGCTGGATCAGCGCGGAGGCGCGTACGGCCGGGAAGTACGGCGCGAGCATGGGGGCGAGCCCCCGCGGGTCGGTCTCCACCACCTCTCTCAGATACCCGGCCGCGGCGCGGAATCCGGCCGGATCCTGGGTACGGGCGGCCTGTTCCTGATGGGCCTCGGCCAGGACGCCGGCGAGGGCGAAGCGGTTCTCCTGGTCGGGCGGCAGGATCGCGTACAGGCCGGTCAGCTCCTCGACCAGGCGGGGCAGCACGGTGGGGTCGCCGCTGCGGCGGGCCAGGGCCAGCTCGTGCTGGGCGGCGAACACCACCGAGGTCAGCGTGTTCAGGGACGGCAGTGAGCCCTCGTCCTCGTATACGGCGCGCAGCTCCCTGGCCATGGTCAGCGCGGCGTCGGCGGCCTGGAGGCTGCCCCCGAGCACCGCCACCTCATGGAGCCGCCCGGCCATGCCGGCGGCCAGGGAACGGCGGGCGGTCGCGGCCCTCTCGCCGTCCCCGGACAATGTGTCGATCATCTCCCGGAGCCGGGTGGCGCTGGTCTCCAGGTGTGTCAGATCGCCGGTCTGGGACACCCGTACGGCATCGACCAGAGTGGCCAGCCGCTTCTCCAGACCGACATACCCCGGGCGGCTGGGACGGTCGTCGGGATCCGGCCCCGGCTCCGCCATGGCCTCGTCCAGCTCGTCGAAGTCCATGGTGCCGGGCACCAGGAGGTTGGCCCACACCAGCAGGGCGGCGTGCAGCCTGGCGATGCGGGGCCGTTCGGGCGTGGGACGTTCGGGCGTGGGCGCTGGCAGCTCCCGCAGGGCCCGCCGGGCGACGTCCGCGCCACGCCGCACGTCCTGGGCCAGCGCCCGGGGGTCGCCCTCGCCCGAGCCGAGCCCGGTCAGCAGCTCGCGCAGCGGGGCGAGGCCCGGCCGGTCCAGGCCCAGGGCCGCCACTTCCGCGTGGGCCTCCTCGGGGGAGTTCGTGGGATGGTCCACGGCCCGGTACAGCCACACCACGAGCTCCGTGAACCGCGGTATGTCGTCCGTGGCCCAGCGCAGCACGCCCTGGACGGCGGCGGCCAGCGGTTCGCCCATGTGGCCACCGCCACCGTCATCGCCACCGCCATGGCGTCGTTCCTCGTCCACCCCGCACTCCTCCCCCGTGCCCTGTCCCCCGTGCCCGAACCGCGCCCTCACGCCTCCGGCAGCACCCCCGGCCGGAACTTCTCCACGCCGGCCACGCGGTGGACATGGTGCGGCTCGATGTAGACCGCCACCCGCACCTCGCCGGGGGCCAGCCAGGGGAATGTCTCCGTGCCCAGATACTTCCGCGCGAGACGGTCCATCACCCGTACGGCCTGATCGCCCTCGACGAAGCGGACGGCGCTGCCCCGGATCTCCACCCGGTGATACGGGTCCTCGGTGTCCATACAGCACAGCGACACGCGGGGATCACGCCGGAGGTTCTCCTCCTTGACCCGGCCCGCCGAGGTGTTGATCACCACCAGGCCGTCCTCCAGATCGGCCCACATCGGCGTCAACTGCGGCGAACCGTCCGGGTTCAGCGTGGCCACCTGCCAGAACCGGGGTTCCCGAAGCCAAGTGTGGGTGATGTCGTCCAGCGTGGCAGCCATGCGGTCTCGCTCCTCTTTCGTGGGCCAAACCGTCAACGCATACCCTGACCACCGGGGTTCCGAACACCCGGGGTCGGGGAACCGCTGCCGCACACCACCGGCACTCCGTATGCTCACAGGCATGATCGATGTGCCGCTCTCCGCGCTGGAAGTCGCCATGGTCCAAGCTGGTACGCGAGCCGTGGACACGCTGCGTGACACCACCGCCTTCGCCCAGCGCCTCGACTCCCTCGGCTACCGCCGACTCTGGTACGCCGAGCACCACCACTCCCCCGCCATCGGCGCGTTCCCACCCGTGGTCCTGACCGCCCACGCGGCCGCGTCGACCTCGGCCATCCGCCTGGGCTCCGGAGGCGTACTGGCTCCCCACCACGCCCCCATCATGCTGGCGGAGCAGTTCGGCACCCTCGCCGCGCTGCACCCCGACCGGATCGACCTGGGCATCGGCCGCGGTCCCGGCACCTTCGACGAGGCCACGGCCCGGGCGCTGCGGCGTGGCGCCGGTCCGACGACGGAGGACGAGTACCGGGACGATGTGGCGGCGACGCTGCGGTTCCTGGTCGAGGAGGTCGCGCTCGGCACGCTCCCGGAGCCGTGGCTGCTGGCCTCCAGCGCCGCCGGTGCGGCGCTCGCCGCGCGGCTCGGCCTGCCCATGGCCTTCGCCCATCACATCCGCCCCGACAACACCCTCGCCGCGCTCGACCACTACCGTGCGCATTTCTCCCCCTCCCCGTGGTGCGAAAGCCCCCGGGTGCTGGTGTGCGTGGAAACCATCTGCGCCGAGACCGAGGACGAGGCCAAGTGGCTGGCGGGCCCGATGAACGTCGTCAAGGCCGGGCTCCTCAAGGGCCACAGCGAGACCCCGTTCCCCTCGCCCGAAGAGGCGTCGGCGCATCCGTTCACCGCGGAGGAGCGGGCGGGGGTCGCGGCGTTCGGGGCCCATCAGGCGTACGGCACGCCCGAGACCGTCCTGCGGCGGCTGACGGAGGTGGCGAAGGCGACCGGCGCGGAGGAGCTGATGCTGGTCACACCGGTCTACTCGCTGGCCGCGCGCCTGCGCAGTTACGAACTCGTCAAACAGCACGCCGCCACGCCGTAGGCGACGCCGCCGCGGCGCTGTTCGGACAAGCTCACGGTAGGGGGGGGGGGGGCCGCGGGGGGCGTGCCCCCCCCCGGGCCCCGTGGTCCCCGGGGGGGGGGGGGGGGGGGGGGGCGGCGCGGGCCCGGCTACG
>NZ_JBHYVB010000032.1:62839-64585 GCF_042750115.1 Streptomyces sp. NPDC059455 | reverse complement strand
CCTTATAACAAAACTTTAAAACCCCCCCCCCCCCCCCCGGCGGCCCCCCCCGCGGCGGGTTTGTGCGCAAACCCACCGGGTGGGCCCCCGGGCCCGCCAGGGGCCCGGCGCGCCGGTGTCTCACAAGAATCACACAAAGCCGTCTCCTACGGTTCCCGACGACCAAGACGCACAACTCGTAGGAGGTTGCGCCATGTTCGGCAGTCGCCGTCCACGTGTCCTCGCCGCCCTGTGTGCGGCCCTGGCCATCGCGATGTTGGCCTCGTGCAACAACAGAATGGCGAACACGGCCGAAGGTGCCACCTCTGACGCCGCCGCCTCGCGTTCCGGCGCGAAGCCCAACATCGTGTACGTCCTCACCGACGACCTGGCGTGGAATCTCGTGAAGTACATGCCGCACGTAGAGCAGATGCGGAAGAAGGGGACGACGTTCACCGACTTCTTCGCCACCGACTCGCTGTGCTGCCCGTCGCGTACGTCCCTCCTCACCGGGCAGTACCCGCACAACACCGGGGTCTTCACCAACAGCGGTGATGACGGCGGCTACCGCGCCTTCATGAAGAACCGCAACGAGGAGAAGACCTTCGGGCCCGCGCTGCAACGCGCCGGCTACCGCACCGGGTTCATGGGCAAGTACCTCAACGGATACCAGCCGGGCGACAAGAACGGCACCGACAAGCCCTATGTGCCCTCCGGCTGGGACGAGTGGGACGTCGCCGGGGACGGCTACAAGGAGTACGACTACGACCTCAACGAGAACGGCAAGGTCGTGCCCTATGGGAAGGCCCCCCAGGACTATCTGACGGACGTCCTGTCGAAGAAGGCCACCTCGTTCATCGGCTCCTCGGCGGAGGCGAAGAAGCCGTTCATGCTGGAGGTCGCCACGTTCGCACCGCACGGCCCCTCCACACCCGCGCCACGCGACGAGGACACGTTCCCCGGGCTCAAGGCTCCGCAGACCGATGCCTATGACCAGGCGACCCGTAACGCGCCGAAGTGGCAGAGGATCCTGACGCCGCTGAAGTCGAAGGAGAAGAAGGAGATCGACCGGAAGTTCGCCAAGCGCGTGCGCTCGGTCCAGGCGGTCGACGACATGATCGGTCAGCTGGAGAAGACGCTCGAGGAGAAGGGGCTGGCGGACGACACCTATATCGTGTTCGGCTCGGACAACGGCTTCCACATGGGCGAACACCGGCTCCGTCCCGGAAAGCAGACCGCCTACGACACCGACGTCAACGTGCCGCTGATGGTCACCGGGCCCGATGTTCCGGCCGGTGAGAAGGTGTCGCAGCTCGCGGAGAACGTCGACATGAACCCGACCTTCCTGGACCTGGCGGGCGTGGACCCGCCGTCGACCGTGGACGGGCGCAGCCTCAAGGACCTGATGCACGGCCGGACGGAGAAGGACTGGCGCCGGACCGTCCTGGTCGAGCACCATCACGCGGGTTCCACGAAGGACGATCCCGACGCGGCACCCGACATCAGCGGCAACCCGCCGAGCTACGCGGCGATGCGCACCGACGACTCCCTCTACGTCGAATACACCGATGGGCAGCGGGAGTTCTACGCGCTGGACTCCGACCCCGAGCAGCTGAACAACCGGGCGGCGTCCCTCTCGGCCGAACAACGGGCCGCCCTGCACCGCACCCTCACCGCGCTCCAGCGGTGCAAGGGCGCGGAGAGCTGCCAGAACGCTTCCCAGACCGGGAGCTAGCGGCACCCCCGGCGTGGCGGACCCTCAAGGGC
>NZ_JBHYVB010000032.1:4232-62829 GCF_042750115.1 Streptomyces sp. NPDC059455 | reverse complement strand
TCGCCGGGGCGGGGAGCGCGCCCAACCCCCGACCCACCCGGGGTCCCTGCCCCCCCCCGGGCGGGGGGCCCCCTCAAGGGCCTGCCACGCCGGGGCATATGAACTCCACCCGGACCTCGTCGGCCAGTTTCAACGCGCCCAGGAACGCGGTGTACGGCTTGATCCCCCAGGTGGACTGCGTGAAGGACGCCGAGCCGCGCAGCGTCCCGTCCGGATCGGCGCTCCCGTGCACCGTCACCGGGTGGGTCCGGCCCTTGATGGTGAGGTCACCCGTGATCTCGAAGGACTGGGGTGTTCCGGTGATGTGGGTGGAGCGGAAGGTAATCGTGGGGTGCTCCGCGGTGTGCAGCTGCCCCTTGCCCTCCAGCGTTCGCTTGATGTCGGCCCGGTCGCCGTCCGTGAGCGGCTTCAGCCCGCCGGTCCCCTCCCGGACGTCCAACGAGTCCGTCTCGATCGTCACGCTCACCGACGACCGCTCAGGGGCGCCGGCCACCACCGCCACGTCCCCGGACCATCGGGTGGCCTCGATCGTCAGATCGTGCCCCGCCCTCCGGCCGAGCCCGGTACGGCTGGTCCTGATCAGCAGCCGGGCGTCCGGCGGGCCTATCCGATACGTTCCGTCGCTCAGTGTCATAGCACTCACCTCAGTGTGCGAGAGCCGGGATGATACCGCCCGCGAGCACCGCTTCCCGCTGCCGGGGCGAGAGGCGGTGGCGGACGGTGTACTCCTCGTCCCGGGTCGCGTTGCGGACCCGGAGGATCGGGTCGCCGTCCGGGGCGAGGGCCTCGCGCAGACCGGACACATGCAGCCGGTCGTCGGGGCCGATGCGGTCATAGTCGGCGGGGTCCTCGAATTCGAGCGGCAGCACACCGAAGTTGACCAGGTTCTGCCAGTGGATGCGGGCGTAGGACTTGGCGATGACGGCTCGCAGGCCGAGGTAGCGCGGGGCGATGGCGGCGTGTTCGCGGGACGAGCCCTGGCCGTAGTTCGCACCGGCGACGATGAGATGCCCGGTGTCCTCCCGGACCGCCTCGGCGCGCCGCGGATAGTCGGGGTCCAGCCGGATGAGGGTGAATCCCGCCAGCTTGGGGATGTTGGAGCGGTAAGGCAGGGCGTCCGCCCCGGCCGGGGAGATCTCGTCGGTCGAGACGTCGTCACCGGCCTTGAGGAGTACGGGGCCGTGGATGCTGTCCGGCAGCGGATCCAGCTGCGGCAGCGCGGAGATGTTGGGGCCCCGTACCAGCTGGACGCGTGCGGCCTCGTCCGGTGGCAGCGGTGGTTCCAGCATGGCGTCGTTGTTCGACGGCGGGTCGGGTGCGTCCGGCGTCGGAGGCGCCGCCATCGAGACGCGCTCGGCCCAGTCGCGGGGATCGGCGATGGCGCCGGTCAGCGCGGAGGCCGTGGCGGTCTCCGGTGAGCACAGCCACACCGCGTCGTCCGCGGTGCCGGAGCGACCGGGGAAGTTGCGCGGGAAGGTGCGCAGGGAGTTGCTTCCCGTGGCCGGCGCCTGCCCCATGCCGATGCAGCCGAGACAGCCCGACTGGTGGATGCGGGCACCGGCGGCGATCAGGTCGAACGTGGCACCGCGGCGCGTCAGGTCCTGGAGGATCTCGCGGGATGCCGGGTTGATGTCGAAGCTCACCCCGGCCGGGACCTGGCGCCCTGCCACCATGGCGGCGGGGACGGCGAAGTCGCGGAATCCGGGGTTGGCGGAGGAGCCGATGACGGCCTGGGCGATGGGCTCCCCGGCGGCCTCCCTGACCGGCACGACGTTTCCCGGCGAGGTGGGCCGTGCGATGAGCGGCTCCAGTGACGACAGGTCGATCTCCTCGTCGAGGTCGTAGGACGCGTCCTCCTCCGCGGTGATCTCGACGAAGTCCTCGCCGCGCCGCACCCCGTCGAGGAAGCCGCGCACCGCCGCGTCCGAGGGGAACACGGTGGTGGTGGCGCCGAGTTCCGCCCCCATGTTGGCGATGACGTGGCGGTCCATCGCGGTGAGGGAGGCGAGACCGGGGCCGTGGTACTCCAGGACTCGGTGGACGCCTCCCTGCACCCCGTGACGGCGCAGCAGCTCCAGGATCACGTCTTTGGCGCTGACCCACGGGGGCAGCTCCCCGGTCAGCCGGATGCCCCAGACCTTCGGCATGGTGAGGTGGAGCGGCCGTCCGGCCATGGCCAGCGCCACTTCCAGGCCGCCGGTGCCGATCGCCAGCATGCCCAGGGAACCGGCCGCGCAGGTGTGTGAGTCCGAACCGGCCAGCGTCTTGCCGGGGGCGCCGAAGTGGTGCATATGGGTCGGGTGGGAGACGCCGTTGCCGGGTTTGGAGAACCACAGGCCGAAGCGGCGGGCGGCCGAGCGCAGGAAGAGGTGGTCCTCGGCGTTGCGCTCGTCGGCCTGGAGGATGTTGTGGTCGACGTACTGGACGCTGGCCTCGGTACGGACCCGGTCCAGGGCCAGCGCTTCCAGCTCCTGCATCACCAGCGTGCCGGTGGCATCCTGCGTCAGCGTCTGGTCCACCCGCAGCGCGATCTCCTCCCCCGGCTCCATCCGGCCGGACAACAGATGATCATCGATGAGCCGCTGGGTCACGGTGCCGTGCGCACGGGCACGGGGCAGATCCATGAGACACCGCCTTCCGGGCGGAGCGTCCGGGCCCTCCGGGCGCCCGCATCGGGTACCCGGTCCGCGTCGCGTCATCTTTTTTCCTGGCTCTTGACGAAAATCGGCGGACATCCGCATGCTGTGCTCATGCCAACCAGCTCCGAGAACAGGTCGCCCGTCCACAGACGCACATTGTTGGCCGGAGTCGCGGGTTCCCTGGGCGTGGCGGCGGGACTGCCCGCGGCCACCGCCCAGGCATCGCCCCCGGAGGCCGCCGCGCCGCGGCGCTACCCGTCGAACTGGCCCGAACCCGACCCCTACGGCCTCGCGGACACCCGTCCGGACCTGTGGCCGCGCAAGGACAACTCCTTCGTCCTCCCGCTCCAGCCGCGCCCCCGCGACCGGGAGCGCGGCCTGGTCTGGATGCGGGACACCTACGTCAACTGCTTCGTCGTGGACGGCCGTCCGGTCTACGTGGCCACGGGCACCACCCGCGTGCCCGGACTCACCACCGCCGGCCCGTGGAACGACGGCATCTTCGTGTGGGTGGCCCCGTCCCTGCGGGGCCCCTGGAAGCTGGTCGACACGACCGGTATCCGGCCCGGCGCCGAGCGGGGCAAGGTGTGGTCACCCGAGTTCGCCGGCGAGAACCGGCCCGGACGCACCGTCGTCGCCCCGTGGCAGGAGTACTGGTACGACGAGCGGTTCGGCAAGCGTGGCGAGGTCTGGGCCCCGGAGCTGCACCACTTCCGCGGCACCTGGTACATCGTCGCGTGCATGGGCGACCACTCCCGGAAGGTCGGGTCGTTCCTGCTGGTGAGCGAGGGTGGCATCGAGGGCCCGTACCGGCTCGTCGAGGGCAACCTCGACAAGCCCTTCGGTGACCCGTTCATCGGGGGGCCGGATTTCATCGAGCCCGGCGCGTACCACCACATCGACGGCAGCCTCTTCACCGAGGGCGACGACGCGTGGCTCGTGCTGCACAACAACCTCTACGCGAGGTTCCGGGACGACATGGAGGACATCGTCCCGACGAGCGGCCTCCCGGCGTTCCGGCAGCGGCCCTACTCCCCCGAGCCATATCTCGAGGGTGCGTACGTGTTCAAGTACGGGGGCGCGTACTACCTGCTCCAGGCCGCGTGGAACCGGGCGTCGGTCAATCCCGACGGCAGCACCCGCTACGCCTACGACCCGCCCGGTCCGGGCCGTGTCCAGTACCACTACGACGCCGTCATCGCCGTCTCGGACCGCTTCGAGGGGCCGTACTCCAAGCGATGGACCGCAGGTGTCGGCGCCGGCCACAACAACGTCTTCGTGGATCACGGCGGCCGCCTGTGGGCCACGTTCTTCCGCAATCCGAACTTCGGCTACTGGTCCGACCCGTCGCGCATCGCCGACGCCGCCGTGCCCGGCGTCGTACGACTGGAGTGGACCGGCCCGCAGGACCGTCGGCTGTACGTCCGGCGCCGCCAACGGTAGAGGTGCGGTCGTTCATCTGCGGCCACGTCGTGGCTGGTCGCGCCCACGCGGCGGAGCCGCACATCGGCACAGCCCCGCGCCCCTTCGGGGCCCACCTGAGCCGCACCGGACTTCAGCGAGGCCGCCCAGGCGACGAGAGCCGGGCGGTCAAGGGGTGGCGGCCGGGCCGTCGAGCTCGACGATGATCCGGATGCTGTCCGGGCGGGACCAGCTGGAGCTGCACATCACCGCACGGCCGGAGGACGCGTCCCGGCTCAGGCTCTCCACCAGCCACACCGGCCGGTTGTGCGCCGTCTCCAGCCCCTCCGCCACCCGCCGGTCCGCCAGCACACTGCACACCCGGCACCAGGAGCGCACCGGGTTCACCCCGCACATCTGCCGCAGGATGGAGTCCAGCGACTCCACGGCGTGCACGGCCGCGTCCAGCTCCGGCAGCATGTCGACCGGGATCCACTCCTGGGACCAGCCGCTCAGCAGGCCGTCGATGTACGACTGCCGGATCAGCAGGTGGACCGCGCTGCCTTCCTCGCGCTCCAGCCGCTCGGCGATGGCGCCGGTGGCCGGGACGGTGGTCACGTCACGCACCACGGTGCGCGGCACCCCGCCCGCCTCGCGGATGGTCTGGTGCATCGAGGGGACCCGGCTCTGGGAGAGCACATAGTCCAGCGGACGGTTGACGAAGGTGCCCGCGCCCCGGACCCGGCGGACCATATAGCGGCCCTCCAGCTCCTGGAGAGCGGAGCGGGCGGCCGCCCGGCTGACGCCGAAGCGGGCCGCGATCTCGTGCTCGCTGGCGACACGGACGTCAGTCGGCTGGTCCGCTATCTCGGCGGCGAGCACCTCGGCGATCTCTGTGTAGCGGCTTCGACTGGGCACCTGGTCACTCTGAACCTCGCGAGTTGTCCGGACAAGTCAGCGAAATGAATCATTCCGCTTCCAGTGGGTGAACGGTGGGAACAGTTGTCGTGTCCTCTGCCGGGCCGCCTGTGGGAGCCTCCGCCCCAGACCCCGAGCCCAGGGGCGGAGTGCCAGGTCAGGCGTACACCTTGCGCACCCAGACGGCCAGCCCCTCGATGAGCAGCACCAGCCCCAGCACCATCAGCACGATGGTGGTGACCACGGGGAACTGCAGGACCCGGGCCGCGTTCAGCAGGTCGTAGCCGATGCCACCGGCGCCGACGATGCCGAGCAGGGTCGCCGCGCGCAGATTGACGTCCAGCTGGTACAGCAGATGCCCCACCACCGCGGGCCAGGCCCGGGGCAGGACGGCCCCGAAGAACACCTGGTGCCTGCGGGCACCGGTGGCCACCAGGGCGCGGGCCGGGCCGGGGTCGGTCTCCTCCAGGGAGTCCGCCACCAGCTTGCCGAGCAGACCGATGGAGCCGACGCCGAGGGCGAGCGCGCCGGAGACCGCCCCCAGGCCGGTCACGACGACGAAGACGATCGCCAGGACCAGTTCCGGGATGGCCCGCACCAGGAGGATGACCGTGCGGAAGAACCGCGCCACCCGGGGCGACCCCACCGCGTTCCGGGCCGCGAGGGCTCCCAGCGGCAGCGCCAGGACCAGCCCGATGAGGGTGCCCGCGAGCGCGATCTGGAGGGTGACCCACAGATCGTCCAAGAGCTGGCCGCCGATCCCCCCGGTGCCCGGCGGCAGGAAGTCGCCCAGCGTCGGGAAGAGAGACTCGGCGCCACGCCGCAGGGTGTCCCAGGACAGACCGGAGCGCACGGCCGAGGCCACGACCAGGGCGACGGTGAGCACCAGCCAGGTGGTCCGGCGGATCCGCCGGGCGCTCCAGCGCGGCAGGCTGCGGCGGCGTACCGGCGTGGCACCGTCGGCCGGGGGCGCGGCGGTACCCACGGCGGCGGTGCCCACGGCGGCGTTGGTGTCGCCCGGCCGGTCGTCGCGGCGCGCGCCCCGGAGCGCCGGCCACGAACGGCGGGGCCGCCGTGGAGCGGTGACGTCCTGGAGCAGGGTGCGCCGGATGGCGCCGGAGATCGACTCGGCGACGAAGCAGAGCAGCAGCAGGACCAGGGCGATCGCCATCGCCCGCTGGTAGTCGAGGGTGGTGATCGCCGTGGACAGCGCGTACCCCAGGCCGTTGACGCCGACGAAGCCGAGCACGGCCGAGGCGCGCAGGTTGATGTCGAGGCGGTGCAGCGCGGTGGCCACCAGGGACGGCAGCGCCTGCGGCAGCACCGCGGCGGTGATCTGCTGCGGCCGCCCGGCGCCGGTCGCGCGCAGCGCGGTGCGCGGGCCCTCGTCGGTCTGCTCGACGGCGTCGGCGTACAGCTTGCCCACCATGCCGACGGAGTGGACACCGAGCGCGACCACACCCGTCATCCCGCCCAGCCCGAAGACACGGAAGGCGGCGATGGCGAAGACCACCTCGGGGACCGCGCGGCAGAGCACGATCACCCCGCGGGAGGCGGCCCGAGCGGCGGTCCCCGGCGTGGTGTTACGGGCCGCCAGCAGGGCCAGCGGCACGCTGAGCACCACCGAGAGCACGGTGGCGGAGACCACGATGGCCAGGGTCTGCCAGATCAGCGAGAGCAGTTCACCGATCGGCGGGAAGTCCAGCGGGAGTGCCCGCGAGAGGAAGGCCACCGCGTTGTCGCCGCTGTCCAGGAGCGTGGCGATGTTGAGCCGGAGCGCGATGAACGCCCAGACGCCACCGCCCACGCACAGCAGCAGTGCCATGGCCGCGCTGAGCCCGGCCGCGGTGGGCCGGGCCAGGGTCCGCCGGTGCGGACGCGCCGCGCCGGGACCCGGGCCGGGACCGCTGGGGGGCGCGGCCGGGGGATGCTGTTCGACTACCGACACTCAGTCCCCCTTCGCGAGCGCGGGGACGGGAACGGACGCGGAGACGGGTTGGCGGGCGGCGGTCGGGCCCGCCGCGACGGCCGCGGCCATGCCCTCGGCGCTCTCGGCGGCCACCTCCTCGTACAGCCGCATCACCGTCGCGCGGTCGATGCCCTCGGTGGCGACGTCCATCACCACCCGGCCCGACCGCAGGCCGACGATCCGGTGCGCCCAGGACAGGGCCAGATCGACCTGGTGCAGACTGCACAGCACGGTCAGCTCCCGCTCCTGGGCCACACGCGCCAGCAGCCGCATGACCTGGGCCGAGGACTCGGGGTCGAGGGAGGCCACCGGCTCGTCGGCCAGCAGCAGGCCGGGTTCCTGCATCAGGGCGCGGGCCACCGCGACGCGCTGTTGCTGGCCGCCGGACAGGGTGTCCGCCCGCTGGAAGGCGTGCGCGGCCAGGCCCACCTGCTCCAGCCCGTCCAGTGCGCGTTCCCGCACCGCCCGCGGATAGCTGAGCAGCCCCAGCCGGGGCCCGCGCAGCGACCCGAGGGCGCCGGTGCACACGTTCTCCAGGACGCTGAGCCGGCCGACCAGATGGAACTGCTGGAAGACGAAGCCGATCCGGCGGCGCAGCGCGCGCAGCTCGGACCGGTCGGCCCGGGCCAGCGCGGTGCCGAGGACCGTGCCGTCGCCGGAGGTCGGCGGCTGGAGCCCGTCGAGCAGGGAGAGCAGCGTCGACTTGCCGGAGCCGGACAGCCCCAGCAGGGCCACGACCTCGCCGGGCCGCACCTCGAACGACACCTCGTCCAGGGCGAGCAGGGAGTCGGCGCCGCTGCCGAACCGCTTCGTCAGCCCGTCCAGCCGGATCACCGGCTCCCCGGCGGGGACCGGGGAGCCGGTGGCGGTGGCGCTGACGGCGGTCGGGGCCGTCACGAGCCGCCCTTGCACTGCGCGTCCTTGGTGGCGTCGCAGACGGCGCGGACGCTGTCGTAGTCGGAGTCCTTCACCGCGACGAAGCCCCAGTTGTCGTCGATCTTGCAGCCGTCGCCGGAGCAGTAGCCCTTGGACTCCATGTAGTCGGCGTTGGCCTTGGTCTCGAACGCGTCGACGATCTTCTTCTGCAGGCTCGCGGTGAGGTCGGTGGAGACCGCGGCGGGCGAGCCGGGGATCTCGGTGGACTTCCAGACGGTCTTCAACTGGCCCTTCTTGAGCTTGCCCTGCTTGATCAGGTCGCTGTCCACCATGGTGTCGAAGGCGAAGCCCGCGTCGCAGTCACCGGAGGCGACCGACAGCGCCGAGGCGTCGTGGCCACCCGCCATGACCTTGGTGTAGTCGCCGGGCTTCACGCCCGCCCTCAGCAGACCGGACTGCGGGTAGAGATAGCCGGACGTCGAGGTCGGGTCCACGAAGCACACCTTGTGGCCCTTGAAGTCGGCGAGGCTCTTGATGTCCTTGTTGCTGCCGCGGGTGATGCCGTACGACTGGTAGCCCGGCGTCTCGCCCTTGGCGGCGACCAGCGCACCGGCCAGCTTCACCCCCACTCCGCTGTCCTTGGCCACGACGTAGGAGAGCGGACCGTACAGCGCGACATCCGCCTTGTGCGCCCGCTGCGCCTCGATGACGGCGGCGTAGCTGGTCGCCTTCTGCATCTGGACCTTCTTGCCCGTCTCGGCCTTCAGCAGCTTGACGATCGGGGCGTACTGCTGGGCGAGCGAGGTGGAGTTCTCCGACGGGATCGCCGCGACCACCAGGGTGTCGGGGTCCCGTCCCTCCGAGGTGGAGCCGTTGTCGGAGGCGCTGGCACCGCAGGCCGTGAGCACGAGCGGCAGCAGCGCGGCAGCGAGGGGGATGCGGAGGTGGCGAGGCATGCGTCGTCCTTCGAGCGGTGGGGCGATCGGGCCTCTCGGGGAGTGAGGGCACCGGGGATGACGCCCACCCTGCGGAGAACAGGTGTGCACACCCCGCGCCGTCGGTTACGGCTGTCTGATCGTGGGGGGAGCAACGGGGGGGTTGCCCGGCAAACCCGGGGGGGGCCCGCCGCGCCCCCCCACGCCTGGGGGGGGCCGGGGTGTGGGGGCCCGGCCCTGGCGTCCGGCGTCCGTGTGCTCGACTTCGGTGTGCTCGACTTCGGTGTGCTCGTCAGCGCCCGTCGGCGTTGTTCGTCTCGGTGGCACCGGTGGCGTCGTTCGTGTCGTCCTCGCCCTCCTCCAGCAGACCCGCCGCCGCGCCCACGACGTGCGGATCGGCGGTGCCGACGACTTCCTCGTCCTTGTCGGAGTAGTCGAAACGGGCGAGCACACTGCGCATGGCCTCCACGCGCGCCCGTTTCTTGTCGTTGCTCTTGACCACCGTCCAGGGCGCGTACTCGGTGTCCGTCTCACGGAACATGGCGACCTTCGCGGCGGTGTAGTCGTCCCAGCGGGCCAGCGAGGCGACGTCCATCGGGCTGAGCTTCCACTGCCGTACGGGGTCCACCTGGCGGATCGTGAAGCGGGTGCGCTGCTCGCTCTGGGACACCGAGAACCAGAACTTCACCAGGTCCACGCCGTCGTCCACGAGCATCCGCTCGAAGAGCGGCGCCTGGCGCATGAAGCGCCGGTACTCGTCCTTGGAGCAGAAGCCCATGACCCGCTCGACACCGGCCCGGTTGTACCAGGACCGGTCGAAGAGCACGATCTCCCCCGCGGTCGGCAGATGCTCCACGTACCGCTGGAAGTACCACTGACCACGTTCGCGCTCGGTCGGCTTCTCCAGCGCCACGACCCGGGCGCCACGCGGATTGAGGTGCTCGGTGAAGCGCTTGATGGTGCCGCCCTTGCCGGCCGCGTCCCGACCCTCGAAGACGATGACGAGCCGGCGTCCGGTCTCCTTGATCCAGCTCTGCAGCTTCAGCAGCTCTATCTGCTGGAGCCGCTTGTGCCACTCGTACTCCTTGCGCTCCATGCGGTGCGCGTAGGGATAGTTCTCCCGCCAGGTGTCGACCGGGCTGCCGTCCGGCCGGATGAGCACGGGGTCGTCGTGGTCGCTGTAGTCGACCGTCAGGTCGGCCAGCTCGGACAGCAAGGGCGGCGTTGTCATCCAGTCCTTCCTTTCCGTTCTCAGTGGAACTGCGGCACGATCAGGTAGATCCCGTAGGCCACCACCGCCGCGCACGCCACGAAGCACAGTCCGGCCTGGGTGAGGCCCAGGGTCGAGCCGGTGCCGTTCTCTCCTCACGGGCCGCCTCCACGCGGGCGACGCCCAGGACGCCGAGGGCGAAGACGGTGACAGCGGCAATGGTGACGCCGATGCTCACCGCGGTGACCTGGCCGAGTGCGGTCCAGTCGAGATGCATCGTTTTAACTCTCCGGAAATCGAGGACTTATGCGGCCGTGCCGACCTTGGCCGGCGGCTCGTTGCGGATGGTGACCTCGTGGGCGTCGTTGACGTTCTTCGCGTCCACGGGGTTACGGCGGGCGAGGAGCACGATGCCCCCGGCGAGGGCCGCGCCGATCAGCGCGACGACCACCGCGCCGATGTTTCCGCCGTTCGTGACCACGCTCGCGGAGACGCCGCCGACCAGCGCGGCGGCGGGCAGGGTGACCATCCAGGCGATCACCATCCGGCCCGCGACGCCCCAGCGCACCTCCGCCAGCCGCCGGCCGAGACCCGCGCCGAGGATGCTACCGGAGGCCACCTGGGTGGTGGACAGGGCGAAGCCGAGGTGGGCGGAGGTGAGGATGACGGTCGTGGAGGCCGTCTCGGCGGCGAAGCCCTGCGGGGACTGGATCTCGGTCAGGCCCTTGCCCATGGTGCGGATGATCCGCCAGCCGCCCAGGTAGGTGCCGAGGCCGATGGCGAGACCCGCGGAGGCGATCACCCACAGCGGCGGACCGGCGTCGTGGCCGAGGGCACCCGTCGAGATCAGGGTCAGCGTGATGACGCCCATGGTCTTCTGCGCGTCGTTGGTGCCGTGGGCGAGGGAGACGAGCGAGGCCGAGGCGATCTGACCGGCCCGGAACCCCTTGGTCACGGACTTCTTGCGGGCGCGGTCGGTGAGCCGGTACGCGAGGTAGGTGGCCAGCAACGCGGCGACACCGGCCACGACCGGCGAGGCCACCGCCGGTATCAGCACCTTCTCGACAACCTTGTCAAAGTGCACGCCATGAGAACCCGCACCGACCCACACGGCCCCGATCAGCCCGCCGAACAGGGCGTGCGACGAGCTCGACGGCAGCCCGACCAGCCAGGTCAGCAGATTCCAGAGGATCGCCCCGACCAGCCCCGCGAAGATCATGCCTGGGGTGACCAGGGTGTCGTCGACGATGCCACCGGAGATGGTCTTCGCGACCTCGGTGGACAGGAAGGCACCGACGATATTCAGGATCCCGCTCACCAGAACCGCGGTTCTGGGGTTGAGCGCGCCGGTGGCGATGGAGGTGGCCATCGCGTTGGCCGTGTCATGGAATCCGTTGGTGAAGTCGAAGGCGAGCGCCGTGACGATGACGACCGCCACCAAGAAGGTGATGTGGTCCATTCCTGTATGCAAACAAGCTCAGGCCAATGCCCGGCGAACTCGAGGCAAAGGCAGTACAAGGACGACGCGGGCAGGTCGTGGGAATCGTTGTCAGCGCGGCATGACCCTGGTGGATCACCTACTTCACCCGATCGGGCCCCGCCGCGCGGCCGCGCGCCGCGGGTCCGGCGAACGTTGAGGAGCCACAACCCTCAAGGGAAACGAGGACACCATGGCGGCGTCTCCGGCTCTCGGCTCCGGACGCGGACGGCTCCGGACACGCGGACGGCTCCGGACACGTGTCGCGGCGGCCGGGTGCGCGATGGCGGTGTGCGCGGCCGTGGCGGCCCCGGCCGCCGCGGAGGACGACAACGCCCCTGGTAAACCCACGGTGGTCCTGATCCACGGCGCGTTCGCGGACGGCTCCAGCTGGAACGGTGTCATCGAACGGCTGGAGCGCCGCGGCTACCCCGTCATCGCCCCCGCCAACCCGCTGCGCGGCCTCACCACCGACTCCGCCTACATCGCCTCCGTCCTGGACAGCGTCAAGGGCCCGATCGTGCTGGTGGGCCACTCCTACGGCGGCGCGGTCATCAGCGTCGCCGCGGCGGGGAACTCCCGGGTGAAGTCGCTGGTGTACGTGTCCGCCCAGGCGCTCGACAAGGGGGAGAGCGGGCAGTCGCTGGCCGCCCGGTACCCCAGCGAACTCGCCACCGCCATCAAGGCGGTCCCGTACCGGGCCGGTGGCGGGGTGCGGGGCACGGATCTGTACCTCAAGCGGGACAAGCTCCACCGGGTCTTCGCCGCCGATCTGCCGGCCAGTACGGCGAGGCTGCTGGCGGCGACCCAACGGCCCGCCGCAACGGCCGCGTTCTCGGAGAAGGCCAAAGTGGCGGCGTGGCGGCAGATCCCGTCCTGGTTCCTCGTCGCCCGGCAGGACAAGACCATCAACCCCCGGCAGGAGCGCTTCGAGGCCAAGCGCGCCCACTCGCACACCGTGGAGATCAACTCCTCCCACGTGGCCATGATCGCCCACCCCCAGGCGGTCACCGACCTCATCATCAAGGCCGCCACGGCCACCGGTTCGGCCCGGCCGTCGCCCGCGGCCAACCCCTCCGACTCCCGCGCCCGGGGGGAGTCCCGGCCCGCCGACACGGCCGCCGCTTGGGTGACCGCGGGCGCGGCGGCGCTGCTTCTGGGCGGTGGCGCACTCCTCGTCGGCCGCCGCCGACGCCGGCGCCCGCGCTGACCGGCCGCCGATGACCGCTGACGGCTACCGGCACAGCCCCCTACAGCCATCCGCGCTCGCGGGCGATCCGCGCCGCCATGTGGCGGTTCTCCGCGCCGAGTTTGGCCGCGGCGGCGGACAGGTAGTTGCGCACCGTCCCGGGCGACAGCGCGGCGCGGGACGCGATTTCCGCCACCGGTGCCCCGTCCGCGGCCAGGGAGAGCATTTCCGCCTCGCGGGGAGTGAGGGGCGACTCGCCCGCGGCGATCGCGTCCGCCGCCAGTTCGTGATCCACGTAGCGGCCGTCCGTATGCACCGTACGGATGATCTCGGCCAGGCGCCGCGCGGACACCGTCTTCGGCACGAAGCCACGCACACCCGCCGCCAGCGCCTGTTTCAACGCCCCGGCCCCGGCATGGCTGGTGACGATCATCGAGGCGCACTCCGGTACCTCGTCGCGCAGCCGCGCCGCCACCGACACCCCGTCACGTCCGGGCATCCGCATGTCCAGGACGGCCACGTCGGGGCGGTGTGCCCTGGCCATGGCCAGCGCCTCGTCGCCCGTTCCGGCCTCCGCCACCACGATGATGTCGTCCTCCAGCGCGAGGAGGGAGGCGAGCGCGCCCCGGATGAGGTGTTCGTCGTCCGCCAGCAGAACCCTGATCATTCGCCCGCTTCCCACGGAATCCTCGCGGTCAGGCGGAAGGTCCCGTCCGGGTGCCGTTCGGTGGCCAGGGTGCCGTCCACCTCGGCCAGGCGCTCGCGCAGCCCCGGCAGGCCGCTGCCGGTGCCCGGTCGGGGGTCCGTGTCCGCCCCGTCGTTCTCCATCAGCAGTGCCACCGAGCCCGCGACCGTGGCACGCACGGACACCTCGCAGCGGGACGCGCCCTGCGCGTGGCGGAGCACGTTCGTCGTTCCCTCGCGGACCACCCAGCCGAGCGCCGTCTGCGTCTGCGCGGGCAGCCGCGCCGCCGGTCCGTTCTCGATCCGGCAGTCGATCCCGGCCGCTTCGAGCACGGACCGGGCCCCGGCCAGTTCGGCGTGCAGATCGGCGGTGCGGTAGCCGCGTACCACCGCGCGGATCTCCCGCTGTGACTCCTGCGCGATCCGCTGCACCTCCTCCATCTGAGCCACCGCCTCCTCCCGGCCCCGCCGGGCCAGTTCCACCGCGAGCTCGCTCTTCAGCGCCACCACCGCGAGGTTACGGCCCAGCACATCGTGCAGATCGCGGCCGAAGCGAAGCCGCTCCTCCGCCACGGCGAGGCGGGCCTGCGTCGCCCGCGCCCTGGCCAGCTCCTCGATCAGCCGCACGCTCCACCCGGAGACCCGTATCGCCATGGCCATGAACGGAACCATCAGCAAGCTGGCGCCGATCGCGAGGGCCAGCGGCTCGCCCGACAGCCCGCTGGCCGCCGCCGCGCCGAGCGCCACCACCGGCACCGCCGCGACCAGCGCCGCCCCGGCGCGGCGCGGCAGCGCCAGCATCGGCGGGCCGGCGTAGTACATCAGCAGCCAGACCAGATACGCCGCCAGGCTCCCTTCGTGGATGCGTCCGGCGGCCAGCAACGCACACCCCAGGGCGGCCATGGCCACGGTGACGGCGGCGTACAGCGCGACCAAGCCAGACCGGGCGCGGTCCGGCGCCGAGGTAATGGAGCAGGGCGGCGCGGGAGAGCAGCCCCTGGACGGCGACGTGCACCGTGCCCACCGCCGCCACCAGGGTCAGCCCGAGCGTGCCGGCCTCCGACGTGGCGATCCAGAACACCCACAGCGCCGCCTCGGTGACGGCGAGGAAGGCGACGGTGGCGAGAGTGTAACGGCGGTAGCGCTCGGGCCCGTCCGGGCCCCAAACCGCTCCACCCAGTGATCCACGCGCATACTCATCGTCCCGCTCATGCTCCTCATCCCATCACCTCGGGCTCCGCCGTCCTCAACCCCGCGGTCCCCAGCGGAACCACCGACGCACACCGAGCACTGCCAGGCCCGTCCAGGCCAGCGCGAGGAGCGCCGCCCGAAGCTGGTCCACACCGTCCAGGTCGCCCGTCCAGCCGCCCCTCAGCAGGTCCATCACCGGCGAGAACGGCAGCCAGGCGGCGATGTCGGCCATCGTGTCCGGCATCACCTCACGCGGCGCGTAGACCCCGGAGACGGCCATGGTCACCAGCAGGAAGGGCAGGAACGTCAGCTGTGCGCTCTCCGCGGTCCGGGTGAACGCGGCCGTCAGCGCTCCCGAGGCCACCAGCATGGCCACGCCGATGAGCAGGCCGAACACCACCAGATGCGGGGCGGCCGGCGCGTCCGCGTCCAGGAACACGGTCATCCCGACCGCCAGCAGCACGGACTGCACGACCGCCAGCAGGAACGCCGGGAGGGCGTTGCCGACGAGGATCTCCCAGTCGCGCACCTCGCCGGTGCGCAGCCGCTTCAGCACGAGGGTCTCGCGGCGCAGCACATACACGCCGACCAGGTTCGTGTAGACGGAGAAGAACATCGCCATCGCCAGCGCGGCGGGCAGCATGACGGTGGCCACCGACAGGCCGGTGCCGCCCAGGTCCAGCTGCTTGACCACACCGCGCATCGCGAAGGCCATGATGCTCGGCAGGATCACCGCGCTGACCAGGGACGCCTTGCTGCGCACCAGCAGCGTCAGCTCGGCGCGGCCGAGGGCGGCCAGGCGGTCCATGGCGGTGACCCGGGTGGGCGTGGCCACGTGTGCGCGTCCCGTACGGGCTGCTGACGTCGTCATCGTGCCCCCTCGCTCTCCAGGCCCTTCGCGATCTCCATGAACGCCTCCTCCAGCGTGGCCGACCGGGCGTCGAACCCGCGCAGCGCCACGTCCTTGTCCCGGGCCCACAGCAGCAGCGCGGTCGCCGTGCGCTGGAGATCGGCGGTCTCCAGCCGGACCGTCCGCCCGGTGTTCTCCTGCCTGGTCACCCCCAGCGGTGCCAGCGGCGGCAGATCGCCGAGGAAGTAGTCCAGGGGCAGCTCGAAGCTCATCCGCGAGGGCCGCTCGGCGACCACGTCGGCGACCCGGCCCGAGGTGGCGATCCGCCCGGCGTGCATGATCGCCAGCCGGTCGGCCAGCTGCTCCGCCTCCTCCAGGTAGTGGGTGGTGAGCAGCACGGTCGTGCCCTGCTCCTTGAGCTCGCGGATCAGCTCCCAGGTCTCGTGGCGGGACTGCGCGTCCAGGCCGGTCGTCGGCTCGTCCAGGAACAGCACCTCCGGCCGCCCCAGCAGGGCCAGGGCGAGATCGAGGCGGCGGCGCTCGCCACCGGAGAGCTGCTTGACCCGCACCGCCCGCCGCTGGGTCAGCCGGGTCAGCTCCAGGGCCTCGGCCACGGGGCGGGCGCCGCTGGTGCACCCCGCCCACATGCGCGCGGTCTCGGTGACCGTGAGCTCGGTCGGGAAGCCGCCCTCCTGGAGCATCACCCCGATCCGGGGGCGGACGGCGGCGCGGTCGCGGTACGGGTCGCTGCCCAGCACCCGAACCGTCCCGGAGGTGGGGGTGGCCTGCCCCTCCAGGACCTCGAGGGTGGAGGTCTTACCGGCCCCGTTGGTCCCCAGGAGCGCGAAGAGCTCACCACGGGCGACCGTGAGATCGACGCCGCGCACGGCCTCGAACCCCTTGTAGTGCCGCCGCAAGTCGGCGGTTTCGATGACGGTGTCCATGTCTTCCAGGTTTCCGGCACGGCGGGGCCGGGAGGAGTGCGGTGTGTCATGAGTCCGCATGACAGATGTCATGCGGACTCATGAGATGGCGTCAGGCGGTACTCATGGCATGGCGTCAGACGGACTCATGGCATGGCGTCAGAGGCCGCGGACGGCGTCGGTGAGCGACTGGTCGAGGATGGCGACACCGCGGGCGATCTCGTCGTCGCTCGCGGTCAGCGGGGGCGCGATCCGGAAGGTGCCGCCCATGCCGGGCAATTGGACGATGTTCATGTGCAGCCCGAGCTCGAAGCAGCGCCGGGTGACGGCCGCGCCGAGCCGGTCGGCGCCACCGGCACCCAGCACCTGGTCACCGACCAGCTCCATGCCCAGCAGCAGCCCGCGGCCGCGGACGTCTCCGACGACGTCATGGCGGGTGGCGAGCTCATCGAGCTGACCGCGCAGTGCCGTGCCGAGTTCGCGCGCACGCTTGTCGAGGTGGTCACGGACCAGCACGTCGAGGACGGTGTTGCCGACGGCCGCCGGCAGCGGGTCGCTGGCATGGGTGGTGAAGAACAGGAACCCCCGGTCGTACGCCTGCTGCTCGATCTCCGGGCTGGTCAGCACGGCGGCCAGCGGCAGCCCGGCGCCGAGCGTCTTGGACAGCGTGAGGATGTCCGGGACGACGCCGTCATGCTCGAAGGCGTACCAGTCGCCGGTGCGGCACAGCCCGGTCTGCGCCTCGTCGAGGATCAGCAGCATGTCCCGCTCCCGGCACTTCTGGGCCAGGGCGGCGAGATAGCCCGGCGGGAGTTCGATGACGCCGCCGGAGCTGAGGATCGGCTCGACCAGGCAGGCGGCGAGACTGCCGACCGACTGGGCGTCGATGAGGTCGAAGCCCAGGTCGAGCTGGCGGCGCCAGTCGAGCCCGCCCTCGGCGTCGACGATGTCGGGGTGGAAGCGGTCCGGTACCGGAAGCGCGAAGTTGCCCGGTGCGGCGGGTCCGTAGCCCTTGCGCCCGGCGCTGTAGGTGGCGTTCGCGGCGGCCTGGGTCATGCCGTGCCAGGACCGGGCGAACGAGACGATCTCATGGCGGCCGGTGACGAGTTTCGCCATCCGCACCGCGGCCTCGTTCGCCTCCGCCCCGGTCGTCAGCAGCAACGCCTTCTCGAGGGGGTCGGGCAGGGTCTCGGCGAGCCGCCGGGTGAGGTCGATGACCGGGCGGCTGAGCATGCCGCTGTGCAGATGATCGAGGTGGGCGACCTGCTCGCGCACCGTGGCGACGATCTCCGGATGGGAGTGGCCGAGGATCGCACTCATCTGGCCGGAGGTGAAGTCGAGCAGCTCGCGGCCGCTCTCGGTGAACACCGAGGTGCCCGCGGCGCGGGCGATGACCTCGGGGGTGAACGCGGCTCGGCCGGAATAGCGGATGAGGTGGCGCTCCACGGCGCCACCGGCTGTCTCGGGATCCATACGAACGACGTTAGGGATGCGCCACTGCGCGTGTCCATCGCACAGATCCGACCGTTCTGTTCGGCAGAACCGGACAGCTGGGCCGTAGAATCGCACCCATGCTCAACTCGGGTCGGCTGCGGCTGCTCAGCCTGCTGGAAACCCTGGGCACCGTCCGTGCGGTGGCCGAGACGCTGCACCTGAGCGCGTCGACGGTGTCCCAGCAACTGGCGGTCCTGGAGACCGAGACCCGGTGCAAGCTGATCGAGCGGACCGGGCGGAAGGTGCGGCTGACCCCGGCCGGACTGCTGCTGGCCCGCCGGGGCCGGGAGATCCTGGACCAGATGGCGGAGGCCGAGGCCGAGCTGCACGCCCTCAACGACGAGCCCATCGGCACCGTACGGCTCGGGGCGTTCCAGAGCGCGATCTACACCCTCGCGGTCCCGGCGGCGACCCGCCTGGCCACCACCCATCCGCGGCTGCACCTCGAACTGATCGAGCTGGATCCGCACGAGGGCGGACCGGCCCTCCGCTCGGGCGAGGCGGACGTCATCGTCACCACCACCGACTACGTCGGCCTCTCGTGGGGCGCGGACCTCGAGATCATCCCGCTGGGAACCGACCCGATCGTGCTGGTGCTGCCGCGCGACCACCCGCTCACCAGCCGTACGACGGTGAACCTCGCGGCGTGCGCGGAGGAGACCTGGGCGTGTGACCGACCCCAGTCGTACATGGCGGATCTGACCGTACGGCTGTGCCGCGAGTCGGGGTTCGAACCCAGGGTGGCCTGCCGGTTCAGCAACTATCTGATGCTGCTGCAACACGTCGAGTCGGGCCGGTCGATCACCCTGCTGCCCGCCCTCGCCATCACCCCGGACCACGCCGTCGCCACCCGCGAGCTCAGCACACCGGTGCACCGCAACATCACCATCGCGGTGCGGCGCGGCACGACGCAGCGCGCCGCGGTGAACGCGGTCGTGGCGGCCCTGCGCGACCACCCCGAGATCCCGGCCCTGTCCGCCCCGAACCAGCGGAACCAGCACCCCGCCCGGGACCGCTGACGGCCGGGCGCTCGGGGACGGAGCGACTGCCCGGTTCGACCGGTTATCGATGCCGCTCGGACGGGCTCGGTTCGGTGGGAGTGGCGGCCATGTCGAGCAGGAGGACGGCGTCGTGGTCGGGGGTGCCGGGTTCGGCGGTGTAGACGCCCAGACGGTGGCCGGGGGTGCCTTCGAGGGCCATGCCCTGGAAGCTGAGGGTGATCCTGCCGGTCTGCGGATGCTGGAAGGTCTTGGTGGCCATCGTACGGCCGGTGACTTCGTAGCGTTCCCACAGTCCGGCGAAGTCGGGGCTCTTGAGCAGCAGCTCGCCGACGAGGGTGGTGAGGTCGGGGGCGTCGGGGTCGGTTCCGGCCAGGGCGCGCAGCCGGGCGACGCAGCCGCGGATCTGGTTGTCCCAGTCGGGGAAGAGATCGCGCGCGGCGGGGTGGAGAAAGAGGTAGCGGGCGAGGTTGCGCTGCTTGGCCGGCCAGTCGGCGATGCCCGCGTAGAGGGCGAGGCCGCCGGGGTTGTGGGCCAGGATGTCCATACCGCGGCTGACGACATAGGCGGGGTTCGGCCGCACGGTCTCCAGCAGCAGTTTCAGATGCGGGCGCACGGTGCGGCTGGGGGCGGGAGCGGGCTGCGGCGCGTAGCGGGCGGCGCGGACGGCCAGCTCGCGCAGATGCTGGTGCTCGGCGTCGTCGAGACGAAGGGCGCGGGCGAGGGAGTCGACCACGGCGGGGCTGGGACGGGTCTCCTTACCGCGCTCCAGGCGGGTGTAGTAGTCGATGCTGACACCGGCGAGGGTGGCCAGCTCCTCGCGGCGCAACCCGGGGGTGCGCCGGACACCGGGCCCGGGGGTGAGACCCACGGTCCGCGGGCTGGTCTGGGTGCGGCGGGCGCGCAGGAAGCGCCCCAGTTCCTCGCCGCCGCTGTGCTGCTCGGGTGCCATGACGCCAGTGTCGCCCCGCCGCCACCGTGACACGCCCGCGGAGGGAGGCCCTGTCACACCCCCGCTGGCCGCTCCCCCGCACAGCGCGGCCTGCCTGACGCGGCCGCGGGGCGGCAGGCTGGAAAGACACGTGGCCGCGACCGGTCCGGACCCGCACGGCCACGCCGTCACCCGCCCCGAAGAGCAACCCGCCCCGAAGGGCAACCCACCACGAGGGCGAACCACCACAAGGGCGAACCACCACAAGGAGCGATCGAACGTGAAGTACATCAACCTGGGCGACCTGGAGGTCTCCCGGATCGGACTCGGCGCGATGGGCATGTCCCACGGGCTGACCGGCGCCGGTACCGACGACGCGGAGTCCATCCGCACCGTCCACCGGGCGCTGGACCTGGGCGTCACCCTCATCGACACCGCCGAGATCTACGGCCCCTACACCAACGAGAACCTCCTCGGCCAGGCCCTGAAGGGCCGCCGCGACCAGGTGGTGCTGGCGACCAAGTTCGGTCTGATCGACCACGGCGGGGCGGGGGTGTGGAACCTGAACTCCGCCCCGGCCAACATCCGCGCGGCCGTGGAAGGGTCGCTGCAGCGGCTGGGCACCGATCACATCGACCTGTACTACCAGCACCGTGTCGACCCGGACACGCCCATCGAGGAGACCGCCGGAGCCGTCGCGGAGCTGATCGCCGAGGGCAAGGTCCGGCACTTCGGCCTGTCCGAGGCCGGGCCGGACACGATCCGCCGCGCCCACACCGTCCACCCCGTCACCGCGGTGCAGTCCGAGTACTCGCTGTGGACGCGGGGGCTCGAGGAGCGGGTCCTGCCCGTGCTGCGCGAGCTGGGCATCGGCCTGGTCCCCTTCTCCCCGCTCGGACATGGCTTCCTGACCGGCGCGGTCCGGGACGAGGCCGCGTTCGAGGAGGGTGACTTCCGGCGTGGCAACCCGCGCTTCACCGGGGAGAACTTCCGGCGCAACATGGCCATCGCCGACGAGGTCCAGGCCATCGCCGCCGACGCGGGGGCCACCCCCGCCCAGATCGCGCTGGCCTGGCTGCTCGCCCAGGGCGACGACATCGCCCCCATCCCCGGCACCAAGCGCGTGGCGCGGGTGGAGGAGAACACGGCCGCCGATGGCATCCGGCTCACCTCCGCACAGCTGGAGCGGCTCGCCGGTCTGCCGCCGGCCGTCGGCGACACCCACACCGAGGCGGGCATGCGCCTGCTGGAACGCTGACGCCGCGCCGCGCGGCTGTCCCGCACGGACAGCTGCCCACCGGCGCGCAGCCGCCACCGCAGACACGAGAGGAACAGCGCGCAATGGAGTTCAAGGAACAGCGGGCCACCGGCAAGGGCCCGGCGGAGTGGTTCAACGGAGACGTGTGGTTCGACGTCATCCAGGCGGGCACCGAGCCTTCCCGGATCCGCGCCAACATGGTGCGCTTCGCACCGGGCGCCCGCACCGCCTGGCACCACCACGCCGTCGGCCAGACCCTCCACGTCGTTGCCGGGATCGCGCTGATCGGCACTCGCGACGGCACCGTCTTCGAGGCCCACCCCGGCAAGACAGTGGCCTGCCCGCCCGGCGAGGAGCACTGGCACGGCGCCACCGAGGACCGTTTCATGCAGCACCTGGCGCTCTGGGACGGCACCGCTCCCGACGACGACCGGCCGGAGACCATCTGGCTGGAGCACGTCACCGACGAGCAGTACGGCGCTGAGCGCACCCGCGGCCACTGACCGGTGCCACCCCTGAACCGCGACAGCCGCTCGCGGGGCGGAACCGCCTCAGATGAGCCGCGCGTACTCGCGGAACTCCCAGTCGGTGACGTACCGCTGGAACCTGGTCAGTTCGTCCCGCTTGAAGGTGAGGAAGGCGTCGACGAAGGGCTTGCCGAGCGCATCGGTGAGCTGGTCGTCGCCTTCCAGTGCGTCGAGGGCCCGACCGAGGCCGGTCGGCAGCAGGGTGGCGGTGCCCCTGTCTCGGCCCTCGCCGGTCATCGGCGCCGGGGGCTCCTCGGCGGCGGCGATGCCCAGGTGGGCCGCGGCGAGCAGACCGGCGATGGCGAGATAGGGGTTGGCGGTGGCGTCGCCGAGGCGGGCCTCCAGGCGGGCGGCGACACCGCGCTCGGGCGGGACGCGCACCAGGGCGTTGCGGTTGTCCAGGCCCCAGTTGACCAGCCACGGGGCCGTGGTGTCCGGGCCGAAGCGCTTGTACGAGTTGACGGTGGGGTTGAGCAGCGCGGAGAGCGCGGGGGCGTGGGCGAGCACTCCCGCCAGGGCGTGGCGCGCCGAGGCGGAGAGCCCGTACGGCTCCCGGGGCGCGTCGAAGACGTTGCGCCCGTCCGCGTCCACGAGGGACAGATGGACATGGAACCCCGAGCCGCCTCCGTCGTTGAACGGCTTGGCCATGAACGTGGCCAACCTGCCCTCCGCATGGGCGAGTTCCTTGACCGCGGCCTTGAAGCGAAAGGCCCGGTCGGCCGCGTCCAGCGCCTCGGAGTGGTTGAGGTTGATCTCGAACTGGCCGCTGTCGAACTCCCGGTTGCCGCCACTGACGTCGAGCCCGAGCGCGTGCAACGCCCGGAGGGTGCGCGGGAGGTGCCCGTCCGGGTCGCCCTCGCGGCCGGTCGTGTAGACGTGGCCGGGGGCGGGGGCGTAGCGCCGCCAGCCGACGGGCGAGTCCGGATCCGGGTCGAGCAGGACGTACTCCAGCTCCGGACCCACGACCGCGGTCAGATCCGCGTCGAGCAGCCGGCCGATGACCTGGCGCAACAGGTCCCGTGGCGATTCGGGCACGGGCAGTCCGGTGGCCGGGTCCCGGACGTCGCCGATGCACCAGGCCACGCCCGGTTCCCATGGCAGGGGGACGAGCGTGGTCAGGTCGGGGCGGACGAGGAAGTCCGGCATACCGGCCTCGAGGCCGCCGGGGATGTACGAGTGATCGCCCAGCGCCGCGGTGTGGTACACGGCCCGGCTGAAGGCGAGCCCGTGGCCGACCGCGTGGGGCAGGTGGTGCAGCAGGATGTCCCGGCCGCGGTCGGAGCCCATCATGTCGGGATAGGCGACGCGTATGACGTCGATGCCCTCGGCCGCGAGCGCCTCGGTCCTCCGGTGGACCCGGTCGGCTGCCTCGGCGCTCAATGGTCGCTCCCTGGAAGTGGGCCGGACGGTGTGCTCCGTTCTGGCCCCGTGCTCTGTCCTGGCCGCCCGAGGGCGCCGGAATTATTTGATGCCAAACGAGAGAGGCCACACGATACGAGGCGGCCGGGCCGTCCACAAGGGTTGCCGCGGTACGGCCGGACGCGGCCGCCCGCGGGCCGGGACGTGGCCGCCACCCGGCCCCGGGCACCGCCGCCACCCAGCCCCGGGCACCACCGTCGCCCGGCACCCGGCGCGCCCGGGGCTACATTTGAGCGCGAACGAATCACCCGGCGGCCCAGGCCGCCCGAAGCCGAGGAGGATCCACCGTGCCCGGGCGCCGCCGATCCATCGCCGAGACCGAACAGGCAGTCCAGGAACGACTGGGCGGCTTCGAGTTGCAGCGTGAACAGATGGCGGCCATCGCCAATATCCACCGCGCCGCCGCGGCCGTCCGCCAGCACCTGGAGAACTCCGCGCTGCGCCCGCACGATCTGACCTGGACCGGCTTCGTGGTGCTGTGGGTGCTGTGGATCTGGGGCGAGGCCGAGACCTGGTCGGTCGCGGAGGAGGCGGGCATCTCCAAGGGGACGCTGACCGGGATCGCGCGCACCCTCGAATCGCGTCACCTCGTGGCCCGCGCACCCCATCCGGAGGACGGACGGCGCGTGCTGCTCTCGCTCACGCCCGAGGGCGAGGAGCTCATGGAGCGGCTCTTCCCCGCGTTCAACGCCGAAGAGGCGTTCGTCGCCACCCCGTTGAGCGCCGAGGAGTGCCTGCGGCTCGCCAATGGGCTGCGCGCCATCGTGGCGCAGCTGGAGGAGCACGGCGAGGAGCGCCGACGGCAGCTGCTCGACGGAAGGGATCTCGCCCCGCGACGTTCGGGCCGCCGCTCGCGCCAGTGACCGCGCCCGGACACCTCCCCGGAGCAGCGCCCCCAGGGCCCCGGCCGCCGGGGCGACCTTGACCCGGCCCCGTAGCACCCTTAGCTTGTTTGGGGCCAAACAAAATGGAGGACCGGGACATGCCCCAAGGGCCGGACACAGCTGTGAGCGAGGCGCGGATCGCCGGGGTCGCCGTCGACACCCGGCACTGGATCGGCGGCCGGCGCGTGGCGTCCACCGACACCTTCCCCGATGTCTCGCCGATCGACGGCAGCACCCTCGCCCGGATCGCCCGCGGCGGCGCCGACGAGGCCGAGGCCGCCGTGGCCGCCGCCAAGGCCGCCTTCCCCGGCTGGGCCGCCACTCCCCCGGCCGAGCGCGCCCGCGTCCTCCACGCCATCGCCGACGGCGTCGAGGAGCGCCTCGAGGAGCTGGCGATCGTCGAGACCACCGACAACGGCGCGCTTCTGCGCTCGCACCGCCGGGGTGTCATACCGCGCGCCGCCCGCAACTTCCGCTTCTTCGCGGACTGGCTGCTGTCCCTGGGCCACGAGGACCTCACGACGCACACCGGCGGCCCCACCGACCCCGGCCACACCAACCACGTCAGCTGGGACCCCGCGGGCCCCTGTGTGCTGATCACGCCGTGGAACGCCCCGCTGATGCTGGCCACCTGGAAGGTCGCCCCGGCCCTGGCCGCCGGGAACACGGTGGTCCTCAAGCCCGCGGAGTGGTCCCCGCTGACCGCCTCGCTGCTGGCGGACATCGCCGCCGAGGCGGGGCTGCCGCCGGGTGTCCTCAACGTGGTCCAGGGCTACGGCTCCGAGGTCGGCGACGATCTCACCTCCCACCCGGACGTCCGCCGGATCAGCTTCACCGGCTCGGTGCCGACCGCCCGGCGCATCGCCGCCTCGGCCGCTCGGAACCTGACCCCGCTGAGCCTGGAACTCGGCGGCAAGTCACCGCTGTTGGTCTTCGCCGACGCGGATCTGGAGCTGGCCGTCGAGCTGGCCGTGGAGCAGTTCGACAACGCCGGACAGGTGTGTCTGGCCGCCACCCGCCTCCTCGTCGAGGAGTCGATCGCGGACGAGTTCACCGACCACTTCATGCGCAGAGCCTCCCGGCTGACGCAGGGCGATCCGCGCGAGGAGGCCACCGACATCGGGCCCACCATCCACCCCCGCCAGCTCGAGCGGGTCGACGGTTTCGTACGGCGGGCGATCACGGCCGGTGCCCGCGTGATCTTCGGCGGCGGCTCCCACAGCCGGCTCGGGGGCCTGTACTACCGGCCCACCCTCCTCACCGACGTCGCCCAGGACTCGGAGATCGTGCAGGAGGAGGTCTTCGGCCCGGTGCTGACGCTGCAGACCTTCGCGGACGAGGCGCAGGCGATCCATCTCGCGAACGACACCCGCTACGGGCTGGCCGCCACCGTGGCCACCGGCGACCACCGGCGCGCCGAACGCGTCACCGCCCGGCTGGTGGCGGGCACGGTCTGGGTCAACTGCTTCTTCGTACGCGATCTGCGGGCGCCCTTCGGCGGCTCCCGGCTCTCCGGCGTCGGCCGTGAGGGCGGCACCTGGAGCTTCGACTTCTACTGCGATCTGAAGAACCGCGTGACCGCCCCGAAGGGATTCAGCGACCATGGGTGAGATCGTCGGGGCGGGGCTGCTCGCCCATGTCCCCACCATCGTGCTCCCCGGGGAAACCCGGCGCGAGCTCAACGAGGGCAAGGAGATCACCCTGGTCACCGGCCTCCGGCAGCTCCGCGAGGACGTCTTCGGGCGCGATGGCTACGACACCGTCGTCGTCCTGGACTCCCACTGGGCCACCACGGTCGAGTTCGTCGTGACGGCCCACTCGCGGCGGGCGGGGCTGTTCACCTCCGACGAGCTGCCGCGGGGCATGTGCCGGATGCCGTACGACTTCCCCGGCGACCCCGAACTCGCCCACGCCGTCGCCCGGTTCGCCGAGGCACACGGCACCTTCATCACTCCGATCGACGACCCCTTCCTGCCGATCCACTACGCCACCGTCAACCTCTGGAAGTTCCTGGGCGAGGGGCTGCCCGGCAAGCGGTGGATGACGATCGGGGTGTGCCAGACCGGCGATATGGAGGACCACTTCCGGCTGGGCCGGGCGCTCGCCGACGGCATCGCCGCCACGCCCGGCCGCCGCGTGCTCCTGATCGCCTCCGGTGCCCTCTCGCACACCTTCTGGCCACTGCGCGAGATCCGGGACCACGAGGCCAGCGACCCGCGCCATGTCTTCACCCCGCAGGCGAGGGCGGCCGACGAGGAGCGCATCGGCTGGCTCAAGGAGGGCCGCCACGACAAGGTCGTCGACACCATGGACGAATTCTGGACCCACCAGCCCGAGGCGAAGTTCTTCCACTATCTGATGATGGCCGGCGCCCTCGGCGAGCGGGGGTGCGTGGCCCCGGCCCGCCAGTACGGTGCGTACGAGAACTCCGTCGGCACCGGCCAGGCCCACCTCTGGTTCGACCGCCCGGCCGACGGCTGGACCGGCACCGGCCCGGCCACGTCCGCCACCTCCGCCACCACTCCGCCCAGCCCCGTCTGAGGAGAGCCGATATGCCCGAGTACCGACGCGTCCTCCTCGACGGCGCCGTCGTGGAGACCCTCCGTGAGGGCGATGAACTCGTCACCGGCGACGGCCGCCGCGTCGCGATCCACGAGGCACACCACCTGCCTCCCGTGGTCCCCTCCAAGGTGATCGCCGTCCACCTCAACCACCGCAGCCGCGTCGCCGAGTTCCAGGTCCGACTCCCCACCGCCCCCACCTACTTCCACAAACCGACCTCGGCCCTCAACTCCCACCGGGGCGCCGTCGTCCGCCCCGAGGGCTGCAAGTGGCTCAACTACGAGGGCGAGGTGGCGATCGTCATCGGGAAGACCACACGGAACATCGCGCCCCACCGGGCGGCGGAGCACATCGCCGGTTACACCATCGCCAACGACTACGGGCTGCACGACTTCCGGGACACCGACGCCGGTTCGATGCTCCGTGTGAAGGGGTCCGACACCCTGTGCCCGCTGGGGCCGGGGCTGGTCACCGACTGGGACTTCCGCGGCAAGTATCTGCGCACCTATGTCAACGGCCGGCTGGCGCAGGACGGGTCCACCGACGAGATGGAGTGGGACATGCACTATCTCGTCGCCGACATCGCCCGCACCATCACCCTCCACCCCGGTGATGTGCTGCTCTCCGGGACCCCCGCCAACTCCCGCCCCGTACGGCCCGGCGACGTCGTCGAGGTGGAGGTGGCGGGCCTGGGGCGGCTCACCAACCACATCGTCACCGGACCGACCCCGATCCGCGGCGATGTCGGAGCGCAGCCCACCGAGTCGGAGGAAGTCCTGTCCACCGCCCTGGGCGGAGACTGGGAGTTCCGCGGCATCCGCCCGCCCAAGCGGCCCTGACCGCACCAGCAGCCCTGACCGCACCAGCAGCCCTGAACAAGACCTCCGGCCCGACCAAGGAGTGGACCACATGGATCTGAATGCCTGGCTCGCCACGGCCGTGGCGTCGAACGCCGACTGGGTGAAGAGCTTCGGCCCCTACCAGGGCCATCCGGCGCTGGCGGTCGACGACGCCCGGTTCGCCGCCGCGTTCGAGGCCTTCACCGAGCGGCTCAAGGACAACTACCCCTTCTTCCACCCCCGTTACGCGGGCCAGATGCTCAAGCCGCCGCATCCGGCGGCCGTCGTGGGCTACCTCACGGCGATGCTGATCAATCCCAACAACCACGCTCTGGACGGCGGTCCGGCCACCGCCGAGATGGAGCGGGAGGCCGTCCAGCAGCTCGCCACGATGTTCGGCTACGACACCCACCTCGGCCACCTGACCACCAGCGGCACCATCGCCAACCTCGAGGCGCTCTTCGTGGCACGCGAACTGCACCCCGGCAAGGGCGTCGCCTACAGCACCGAGGCCCACTACACCCACGGCCGGATGTGCGGCGTCCTGGGGGTGGAGGGCCATCCGGTCCCGGTGGACGACCTCGGCCGGATCGATCTCGACGCGCTGGAGCGGGTCCTGCGGACCGGCCGCGTCGGCACCGTCGTGCTCACCGCGGGCACCACCGGGCTCGGAGCCGTCGAGCCGGTCCATGAGGCGCTGGCGCTGCGCGAGCGCTACGGCGTCCGCGTCCACGTCGACGCCGCCTACGGTGGCTTCTTCACCCTGCTGGCCGGGGCGCCGGGCCCGGAGGGCCTGCCCGAGGAGCCGTGGCGGGCCATCGCCGAGGCCGACTCCATCGTCGTGGACCCGCACAAGCACGGCCTCCAGCCGTACGGCTGCGGCGCCGTCCTGTTCCGCGATCCCTCGGTGGGCCGGTTCTATCTGCATGACTCGCCGTACACCTACTTCACCTCCGAGGAGCTGCACCTCGGGGAGATCAGCCTGGAGTGTTCCCGCGCGGGCGCGGCGGCCGCCGCGCTGTGGCTCACGTTCCAGCTGATACCGCCCACGCGGGAGGGGTTGGGGCAGTCGCTCGCGGCGGGCCGGCGGGCGGCGCTGCGCTGGGCCGAACTGATCGAGGGTTCGCAGCACCTGGAGCTGTACCAGGCCCCGGAGCTGGACATCGTCAGCTACTTCCCGGTGACCGAGGCCGCCACGCTGTCGCAGATCGACGCGGCCAGCAACCGCGTCCTCCGGGAGGGGATGACGGACAGCGACCCCGTTTTCGTGAGCACGCTCCGCGTCGGCGCCGATCGCCTCACGGCCCTCCATCCGAAGCTCGTCCGGGACGCCGACGGGGCCCGCGTCCTGCGGAGTGTGCTGATGAAGCCGGAGTCCGAGGGCTATGTCGACCAGCTCCACGAGCGTCTGGAGCGGCTCGCGCGTGCGTGACGGCCGCCCCTGAGCCCCTCATCCCATCCGCGTCAGGAGCGTGACGGCATGACCAGCGTCCGAGGCTATTTCCCGCCCAAGACCGCCACCGGCGCCGCGTCCCTCATCCCCGCCCCGCCGTGGCACTACTCCGGCGATCTGCTCACCATCGAGTACCGCACCGACCCCGCGCGGGTGCGCGAACTCCTGCCCGAGCCGCTGGAGCCCGCCGAGGAGGACCCGGGGGCGGTCGCGCTGATCTGGGCCGACTGGCAGTCCTGCGCGGCGGGTGGACGGGAGCTGCTGGATCCGGTGCTCTCCCAGTACAAGGAGACCTTCGCGGTCGTCCGCTGTGCGTACCGGGGCCGCACGTACTCCCGCTGTGTCTACATCTGGGTCGACAAGGACTTCGCGATCGCCCGTGGCCTCCACCAGGGCTATCCGAAGAAGCTCGGCTCCATCCACCAGACCCGCCCCCACCCGTACGGGCCCGCCCCGCGCGTCGAGGCCGGCGCCCGGTTCGGCGCGACCCTCGCCGCGGCCGACCGGCGCCTCGCCCAGGCCGTGGTGACCCTGCGCGAGCCCTCCGGGACCGGTGGCTTCGTCAACGGCCACCCGATGGCCCACCACCGCTGGCTGCCGTCGATCGAGAACGGTAAGGGCCTCGCCCTCGACGAGCTGATCGAGTCCGGCGCCGCCTCCTTCGAGGGCGGTCAGCCGTGGGTCGGCGACGCCGAACTGCAGCTGTTCGACTCCCCCACCGAGGAGCTGGCCCGGCTGGAGGTCCGCGAGCCGATCGCCGCGTACTACCGCCAGGTCGGCGTGGTCTGGGACGGCGGCCGGCTGCTGGAGTCCGGCACCTCCGGGGCCCGGTAGCGGCACACGGAAGGCCGGATCTCCCACATCAGCCTTGGGGGAACCCCCGGGGCCCGCGCCCCCGTCTGCGACGATCTCCGCGTGGACTACCCGAACGACCAGGCCCCCGGCGCCCCCGTCCGCTCCGGCATCCCGGAGCACGGCCGGGTGCCCAAGTACTACGCCGTGAAGGCGCAACCGAACGCCGACGCGGCCACCGTCCTGGTGGCCATCGGCACCACCTATGTGAACTGGGAGAACGCCCATGGCGACGCGGCGGGCCGGGCGGCGGGGGACCTCAATCCGGCGCTGGGCTTCCGCCCGAACGGTTCCCTGACCCCGATCCGCGGCGGGCTGGAGCTGGCCGTCGCCGAGGCCGCCGTGGCCCGCGCGGACGCCGCCGCGCGTGGCCACAAGCTGCTGACCCCGGACGAGGCACGGGCTCTCAACCCCGCCCTGCGCGGGGAGTTCGACGCCGCTCTGTACTGCGAGCGGGACGCGGCCGTCGAGCCGCGCACCGCCCAGGTCGCCCTGCGCGCCGAGCTGCGGAAGTCCCCCCGGTACACCTTTCTGCCCGGCCGCGAGGTCCGGGAGGTGATCGGCGAGCGGGCCGTCCGCGACGACCACGGCGAGGTGCACACCGGTGACGCCGTCGTGCTGTGCACCGGCGCCTGGCTGGGCGGTCTGGTGCGCGAGCTGGCCGGTCCTGACCTGCCCGTACGGCGCGTCCGGCTCCAGATGATGCAGACCGACCCGCTCGTCGAGCCGCTGACCACCTCGGTCGCCGACTCCGACAGCTTCCGCTACTACCCGGCGTACGCCTCCCCCGCCCTGGACGAGCTGAACGGGCGGCAGCCGCAGGCCGCTACGGCGGCGGAGCACCGCATGCAGCTGCTGATGGTGCAGCGCGCCGATGGCGGGCTGACCATCGGCGACACCCACGAGTACGAGCACCCCTTCGCCTTCGACACCCTCGAGGACCCCTACGACCACCTCACCGGTGTCGTGGAGTCCCTCCTCGGCCGCCCGCTGCCGAAGGTCCGGCGCCGCTGGGCCGGGGTGTACGCGCAGTGCGCCGACACCCGCCGGGTCGTGCACCGCCAGCGAGTGCGCGACGGGGTCTGGCTGGTCACCGGGCCCGGCGGGCGCGGTATGACCTGCTCGCCCGCGATAGCCGAAACCACCGCGAACGAATTGGGCTGGTGACACACATGACCGCCCCCACCCCCGGCATCCGCCTCGTGGCCCTCGACATGGCCGGTACCACCGTCGCCGACGGCGGCCTGGTCGAGCGCGCCTTCGACGCCGCCGCCGGTGAGCTGGGTGTCGAGCCCGGCACCCCCGACCACGCCGAGAAGCTGGCCTATGTGCGCGCCACCATGGGCGAGTCCAAGATCTCCGTCTTCCGCCATCTGTTCGGCGCCGAGGATCTGGCCCGGCGCGCCAACGCCGCCTTCGAGCGGACGTACGGCGAACTCGTCGACGGCGGTCTGATCGCCCCCGTGCCCGGCGCCCGCGAGGCCGTCGGGGAACTCGCCGCCGACGGCCGCACCGTCGTGCTCACCACCGGCTTCGCCCGTGTCACCCAGGACGCCATCCTGGACGCGCTCGGCTGGCGCGGTCTGGTGCCGCTCACCCTGTGCCCCGCCGACGCGGGCGGGCGGGGGCGGCCGTACCCGGACATGGTGCTGGAGGCGTTCCTGCGGACCAAGGCCGCCGAGGAGATGGCCCAGGTCGCCGTCGTCGGCGACACCTCCTACGACATGCTCAGCGGCGTACGGGCCGGGGCGGGGCTGGTCGCCGGGGTGCGCACCGGGGCCCACGGCGACGAGGCGTTCCGGGCGGCCGGGGCGACCCATGTGCTGGACTCGGTGGCCGACCTGCCCGCCCTGCTGCGCGGAGTCGGCTGATGGGCGTCCGCTTCGACGCCTGGAAGTCGGCCACCGGCAGCCGAGCCCACGCTCAAGCGGGACGGACCACATAGGTGGCGCCCGCGTTCGCGGTGAAGGCCGTGACCCCCGGCTCCGGCCGGGTGGTGGCGACTGGTGCGTCCCCGGAGGTCACCCGCACGGCCTTCGCCGTACGCAGCCGGGTCGGCCCACCGGCCCGGGCCGCCAGCCGCGCCTCGCTCAGCGCTCCGCCCCGCCAGCTGACGTCCACCTCGAATCCGCCCCGCGCCAGCAGGCCCCGCACGCTGCCGTCCGGCAGATTCGGCGGGAGGGCCGGCAGCAGGTGCAGTTCGTCGTGCTGGCTCTGCAGCAGCCATTCGGTCACTCCGGCGCAGGCGCCGAAGTTGCCGTCGATCTGGAACGGCGGATGCAGGTCGAAGAGGTTGGGGGCGGTGCGCTCGGGGGTGAGCAGATCGGTGAGCAGCTTGTAGGAGCGCTCCCCCTCCTGGAGCCGCGCCCAAAAGTTGATCTTCCAGGCGAGCGACCATCCGGTCCCCGCGTCACCGCGCTGTACGAGGGTGGTGCGCGCCGCGGTGAAGAGGTCCGGGGTGCGCGTCCGGCTGATCTGGTTGCTCGGATGCAGCCCGTACAGATGGGAGACATGGCGGTGCTGCTGCTCGGGGGCGCCCGCGTCCCAGTCCTGCTGCCACTCCTGGAGCTGGCCCCGCGCGCCGACCTTCATGGGGGCGAGCCGTCCGCGCGCGGCGAGCACCTGGTCCCGGAAGGCGGCGTCGACACCGAGGAGGTCGGCGGCCGAGGCCACGGCGCCGAACAGGTCGCGCAGCAGTTGCATGTCCATCGTCGGCCCGGCACACAGCGAACCGCCGCCCCCGCCGTGGTGGGCGTTCTCGGGGGAGACGGAGGGGCAGGTGACCAGCGCGCCCGTGGTCGGGTCGGTCACCAGCGCGTCGAGGAAGAACTGGGCGGCGCCCTTGAGGACGGGGTAGCGCGCCCGCAGTTTCGCCGTGTCGCGGGTGTACCGGTAGTGCTCCCAGATGGCCATGGACAGCCATGCGCCGCCCATCGGCCACATGCCCCAGAAGGCTCCGTCGACGGGCGCCGTGCCGCGCCAGGCGTCGGTGTTGTGGTGGGTGACCCAGCCGTCCGCGCCGTACTGGGTGCGCGCCGTGGACCGCCCGGCGACGGCCAGCTCGTCGAGCAGGGCGAAGACCGGCTCCCAGCACTCCAGGAGGTTGGCGGGGGCGGCCGGCCAGTAGTTCATCTCCGTATAGATGTTGATGGTGTACTTCGAGCCCCAGGGCGGGCTCGTCAGATCGTTCCAGATGCCCTGGAGATTGGCCGGCTGGGTGCCGGGGCGGGACGCGGCGATGAGCAGATAGCGGCCGTACTGGAAGTGCAGCTCGACCAGTTGCGGATCGCCGCCGGAGGCGAAGCGGGCGACGCGCTCGTCGGTGGGCAGGGCCGCGGCGTCGCTGGTGCCCACGTCCAGCGCGGTACGGCGGAACAGCGCGCGGTGGTCCTCGACATGGCGGCCGCGCAGCTGGCCGTACGGGCGGTTCGCCGCCGGGTTGAGGTCCCCCGCCGCCCGGCCCGCCGCGTCGCCATGGGCGTTCTCCCAGTTCACATAGGTGGTGCCGATGGCCACCAGGACGGTGGCGGCGTCGGCGCCCCGGACGGTGACGGTCCCGCCCGCGCTGGTGGTGGTGCCGCCCTCGGCGAGCACCCGCACAAGCGCGCGGAATCCCACCGCGCCGTCCACCCCGCCCGTGGCGTCTCCGGTCCCGTCGAGCGCGGCGGTGAGCGGGTCGGGCGAGGACAGGGAGGTGTGCAGCGGGCTGTCGAACGTGGCGTCGAAGGACAGGGCGCCCTTCTTCGAGGCGGACAGCCGGACGACGATGACACGGTCGGGAGCGCTGGCGAACGCCTCGCGGGTGTACGTCACACCGTCGCGGGTGCAGGTGGTGGTGGCGATCGCCGAGTCCAGGTCCAGCTCCCGCCGGTAGCCGGACACCGTGCCGCCCGTCGGCAGCCTCAGGAGCAGGTTGCCGACGGTCTGGTACTGGGCCTGGCCACCGGGCACGCCGAGGAAGTCGGAGTTGATCAGCGTCTCGGCCTCGGGCCACTTGCCGTCGAAGACGAGCTGCCGAATGCGGGGCAGGGCGGCCAGCCCCTTGTGGTTGTCGTATTCGTGCGGCCCGCCCGCCCAGAGGGTGTCCGCGTTGAGCTGCAGCCGCTCGGTCTCGGTGCCCCCGAACACCATCGCGCCGAGCCGCCCGTTGCCCAGCGGCAGGGCGCTCAGCCAGTCGGCGGCGGGCGCGCGGTACCACAGTGCCAGCGGCCGGTCCGCCGCCTGATGGCCGCCGTGCCGCGCGGCGTGGGCGGACCCGGCGGGCAGGCCGGTGGCCGCGAGGCCCGTGGTGGTCGTGGCGGCGAGGGCCATGAACCGCCGGCGCGGGACGTCAGGGGTCACTTGGCCACGCCCATGGCGTAGGTGATGCCGCCGAGGAGGTGCTGCCGGAAGGCGGGCTCGGCGTAGGACTCCTTGGTGTGGCCCAGGCCGGTGTAGAAGGCCCGGCCGCCCTTGTACGCCTGGTACCAGCTGATGGGATGATCGCCGTTCATGGCGCCGCCGCTGTACGAGGACTCGTCCAGCGAGGCCAGCACGTGCACAGTGGGCGTACCACGGGGATTGGTGCGGTAGTTGTACCACTCGTCGGTGCGGACCCAGGTGTTTCCGAGGTGGGCCGTCGCCGGGTGGGCGTGGTCCTCGACCTTCACCGTGGCCTGCTGGATCGCCGGGTGGGACTGGAACCAGGCACCGCACAGGCCGCCGTAGAACGGCCAGTCGTACTCGGTGTCGGCGGCGGCGTGCACCCCCGCGTAGCCGCCGCCCGCCGCGATGTAACCCTCGAAGGCCGTCTGCCGGCCCGTGTCGAGGACGTCGCCGGTCGTGGACAGGAAGACCACGGCGGCGTAGCGGGCGAGGTTGCCGGGGGTGAAGGCGGCGGCGTCCTCGGTGGCGTCGACGGCGAACCCGGCCTGGGTGCCCAGTTGCCGGATGGCGGCGATGCCGTCGGGGATGGAGTCGTGACGGAAGCCCGCCGTCTTGGAGAACACCAGCACCCGGCCCGCCTTCGGCCGTCTGCGGACGGGCGCGGCCCACGCGGGCGCGTTCGCCGCGGTGATCAGGACGGCGCCGGTCGCGGCCTTCATCACGGAGCGGCGCCGGGCGGGGCCGGGGGCGGGCAGGTCGAGGCCGGGGGTGGGCAGGTCGGGACGTTTCCTGTGCACGGGGAACCTCCGGGGAGAAGTGTGATTCTCAAAGGGGGTTGGGCACAGCGCGCGCCGTCGCGCCTGGGGCTCCGCACGGATGCGAGCCTCCGTGAGGGGATGGGCCGCGTCCGCTGAGCGTAAGGGGACCGTACCGAGTCGGCCCCACTTTGCAAAGCCCGTTGACAAAATCCTGTGCCCGGTCATCCGTTCACCGCCTCGTGGGTGCGGGACGGCCCGCCAGCCGCGTGGTGAACGTGGCGTGGAAGATGGTCGACGCGGCGCCGACGGCGGCGGCCTCGCGGCTGAGCACGGACCGTTCGACATCGACGCGGCGCAGTCGTCTGGCGGTCGGGAAGTCGTTGACGACACGGGAGATCTCGTCCGTGTAGAGGTCGGCGACCCCCGTCGGTGAAGAACGCCCCGCCGAGCACGATCAGATCGATGTCCAGCAGGTCCACCAGGGACAGCGCTCCCCTGCCGATGGCCCCGGCGACGTGGCGCATGGCCTTCTCGGCCACCGGGTCACCGGCCCCCGCCGCCGCGCTCACCACCCGGTGCGCCTCGCGCGGATCGTGAGCGGCGCGCGGGCCGAGGGCCAAGCCGAGCCGGGCGGCCGTGCCGGGGACGGACACCGGCGGATTGCATTCGGGCAGGATCTCCGGTCTGCCGTCCGCGCCCACCCGTTCCAGGGCGACGGCGCACAGCTGGCCGAACTCCCCGGCGTTGGCGCTGACCCCGCGGTGGATATCGCCGTTGAGGAACAGCCCGGCGCCGACCCCGGTGCCCAGGTACAAGTACACGAAGTCACGGGCGCGGGCGAACCCGGCGGCGAGGGTGGTACGGACCCTGCCCCCTCGCGACTCGTAGAACCGGACCACGACATCGCCGGAGCGGTCGTCGGCGAGCTTGACCGCCTCCACCACGACGCCCGGATCGCCCACCGCGACCAGCGGCGGTCCGGCGAGCCGGGTGGCGGCCGGGCGCAGCGGGAGGCTGAAGGCGTACCCCCCGGTCACGGCGTCGCCATGTCGGCGCCGGGGCACAGCGCGTAGCGGAAGCGGTGCCGGCCCCGGTCCGCGTGGGGGTCGGGGCTGTGGGGGCCGCGCAGCAGGGGGAGCCGGAGGGTGGTGGTTCCGCCGTCCTCGCGGGTGCGGCGGCTGACGTCGTGACACCGCCCTAGCCGTGGCCCGCCGACGCGGACAGCTCGCCCACGAAGGGCACGGGCTCGGGACGGGAACATGTGGTGCCGACCGGCAGCGAGGTCCGCTCCCGGGCCGCGTCGAGCAGGGTGAGCATGACGTCCAGGACATGCCGGGCGAGCTCGGCGGAGGCCCGGTGCGGACGGCCCGCCCGCAGCGCCCGCGCCATATCGGCCAGGCCGTACCCCCGGGCGGAGCCCGCGTACCCGGCCGACGGCGCCAGCGGCTCCCAGGCGCCACCGCGCCAGAGCTCCACCGGGCCGTCGAAGGTGTTGGGGTCCGGTACCGACAGCGAGCCCTCACTGCCGTGGACTTCGATGCGCGGCAGCCGGGCCGCGTGCACATCGAAGCTCATCAGCAGCGTGGTGAGCGCGCCGCCTCGATGCTCCAGGACGCCCGTGACATGGGTGTCCACCTCGACCGCGAAACGCTCGCCCGCGCGCGGCCCGCTGCCGACGCTTCGCTGGGCGCGCGGCCGGGAGGCCGCCCCGGTGACCCGGACCACCGGGCCCAGCAGGTGCACCAGGGCGGACAGATAGTACGGGCCCATGTCCAGCAGCGGCCCGCCGCCGGGCCGGTAGTAGAACTCCGGGTCCGGATGCCACGCCTCGTGCCCGGCGGTGGTCATGAAGGCGGTGGCCGCGACCGGTGTGCCGATGAGCCCGTCGTCCACGGCCCGGCGCGCGGTCTGGGTACCCGGGCCGAGCACGGTGTCCGGCGCGCAGCCGACCCGCAGCCCCGTTCGCCCGGCCGCGCCCAGGATGGCGTCGGCCTCCTCGCGGGTGCCGGACAGCGGCTTCTCGCCGTACACATGCCGTCCCGCGGCGAGCGCGGCCAGCGCGACCTCGGCGTGCGCCGCCGGGATGGTCAGGTTGAGTACGGCGTCGACGTCCTCGCGTGCCATCAGCTCGTCGGCAGACGCGGCGACGGCCACGCCGCCCCCGGTGCTCTTGGCCGCGGCCTCCGCGCCCTTGGCGGCGGCCTCGGCGGTTTTGGCCGCGGCTTCGGCGGTCTTGGCCGCGGCCTCCGCGCGGGCCCGGTTGAGGTCGGTCACAGCGGTCAGGCGCAGTCCCGGCAGCCGTGGCAGCGTGTCCAGATAGGCCCCGCTGATCTTGCCCGCCCCGACCAGCCCTATCCTCAGCGGCTCGCCCACAGCGGCCCCCTCCCGGTCAGCGCCCGCCCCTGGGGCGCCCATTCGCTCGTCGCGTTAGGTGTCACGGCCTCTGCACGCTCCCGTCGGTGGTCCGCAGCAGGGCCCAGCGGTCGTGGGCCAGGGGTTCGGGCGCCGGATATCCGCGCGCGGCGAACTCGTCGAAGTCGACGCCGAGGCCGTACAGCCCGGGGTCGTTGGTCTCGACCCGCACGATGGGGTACGGGCAGCCTTGAGGTGCCGTCAGGAAGGTGCGTACGGCGGTGATGCGGAGCTTGTCGCCGCGCTCCTCCACCCAGGGGGCCTGGGCCAGCGGGAGATGCGGCTCGCGGGGTGCGGACATACGCTCCCATTCCCATAGCCGAATGGCGATCGTCCATTCGAACGTAAGGAGGGTTCGGGAGCGGTGTCAATGACCGTACCGGGATATGGCCGGACCCAGGCGTGCGGCGGGGCCCGGAGGCTCAGTGCTCCCCGAGGCGCTTCAGCAGGGTGCGCAACGAGTGGGCCGCCTCGGTGACATGGGCGGCGATCTCGCCCAGCCGGGCGTCGTCCATGCGGCTGCGCGGCGCCGAGCAGCTGATCGCGTCGCCGCCGCCGTGCCCGGTGCCGAGCGGGACCGCCACACAGCGGATGTCCACCGAACTCTCCCCCTCGTCCACCGCCCAGCCGCGCTTGCGGGCGTCGGCGAGCTGGGCGAGCAGCTCGTCCGGGTCGGTGACGGTGCTCGGAGTGAGCGCCGGGAGCGGCCAGTTGAGGCGGCGCTGGACCTCCGCGGCGTCGTACTGGGACAGGACCGCCTTGCCCAGCGCGGTGGCGTGCGCGGGCAGCCGGCGGCCGACCGCCGAGTACATCCGCAGGGCGTGGCGGGATTCGCGCTTGGCCAGATAGACGACGTCCGTGTGGTCCAGCCGCCCGAGGTGGACGGCCTCGCCCGTCTCCTCGGCCAGCAGGTCGAGCACGGGCCCCGCGATCCCGGCCAGGTCGTCGCTCTCCAGATACGCGGTGCCGGTCAGCAGCGCCTTGAGGCCGATGCTGTACAGCGTTCCGGACGGGTCGGTCTCCACCCAGCGGCGTGACTCCATGGTGCGCAGCACCGCGTGCAGGCTGCTCTTGGGCACGGACAGGGTGCTCGCCATGTCGGCGAGCGAGAGCCGGGCGCCCTCGGCACCCAGGAGTTCGAGCACTTCCAGGACGCGCGCCGCGGACTTGACGTCCTCGTGACGCCGGACCCGCGCTGCTCCCGACACCGATTCCACACCAGCCTCCGCTCCCCGGCCCGGCGCCCGTCGGCCCCGGTCCCCGACAACTTACGTAGCTCGTCTTGACGCTATATCACGGCAAGCCTACGTTCCGTTACTCCAACGTTATTCGGTCTTCTGAACGCTTTGCATCAGGCGAGGGCTCGTATGCGGACCAGTTGTCCTCTTTCTCCTCCCTCGGGCCGTTCCTCCCCGCCGCCACGACGTGCCCGTCTCGCGGCGCTCGGCCTCGCCGCGGCGCTGTCGGCACGGCCAAGCCGCTCGCCCGCTACCACCCCACCGCCGAGATCACGGCCCCGCTGTCCCGCTTCGCGGGGCTGTACGACACCTCGCGCTGCGTCCGGCTGCTGGGCTTCTCCCCCGCCCACCGCTGGCGCACCGCGGACGCCGTCACCAAGGACCCCCACTGACGAGGGTTCCGAGGTGCTCCTCCGCCACGGAAGGAACGTGAGATGGCACAGAGCCCCGGCACCACGCGCCGGACCTTTCTGACCCGCACGGCCGCGGGCGCCCTGGGCGCCGGGGCCCTCACCGCGGCGGGAGGCCGGGCGGCGGCCGCCGTGCCCGCCGCCTCGAGTTCATCCGCCACCGCCCGGCTCGCCCAGCCAGATCGAGCCCGCCACCGCCACCCCGCCCACGGCGCCGAGCTACCGGACCTACAGCGGGGCGTACGGGCGGACGGGCCACGCGGCCGAGACGGCCTATCTCGACCGCACCGCGTACTGGGTGGGCCGGTTCAAGGCCTAGACCACCGGTTTCGTGGGCCGGTTGGGGGTCAGCGCGATCTGCTTCCTGAGCATCCGGCCGCCGTCTCCGGTGAGCCGGAGGTAGTAGTCGGAGGAGCAGACGGTGCCGTCCTCGTCGAGCGCCCAGATCCCCGATCCGGACGGCACCATCGACGCGTTCTCCGCCGTCTTGGCGATCTGATTGCCCTCGTTGTACTCGTCGAACATGGAGATGTAGATGCCCTGCGCGCCGACCCGCACCATGTTGTAGAACTGCCGCCACATGAAGTCGCCGTGGGCGCGCTGCCGCGAGTGGGTGTCGCCGGGGAGCACACACGGCTGGTAGTCGATCCCGTTGGCATCGCAGTCGGCCTGGTCCGGGGTGTTGACGCCGCCGAAGAAGCGGTCGGTGTCGGCGATGTTGCCGATGCGGCCCACCATCCACGGCGAGAGCATGTGGAAGGCGTGGTAGACGCCGATGTAGCCGGGGCGTGAGTCCTCGTTGCCGGACCGCCAGTGGGTGTGGGACCCCGCCCATCACATAACAGCCCTGGGATGTGAACCAGTTGACGATGTCCAGGCAGTCCGCGGCCGCCCAGGGCTTGTTGGCCTCGTTGAAGCCGAACCCCCAGATGCCCACCACCGGCTTGCCGTTCTGGGGTTGAACCGCTGGAGCGCGGCGGTGTCGATGTCGTACTGCCGCATCCAGCGGAAGTGGGTGTCCACGGTCTGCTGGTCATAGGACGAGAACAAGGTGGCCGGCCGGCCGTTGTTGAGGTTGTTGTAGCCGGTCTTGTAGCCCTTGGCGTAGTCGCGCATATCCGGCCAGCTGTGAATGCCCGTATTGCCCGGCGACGGCGGCCGGGACATATCGGCGGCCCAATGCCACCAGCCATTGATCGGGGCACCGTCACCCGCACAGGCGAACCAGCCCTGATAACCGACGGTGATCTTCCCTACGACGTCACCGGGCGGACTGGCCGCGTCCGCGGTGCCCGTCGTCAGCCTGGCGGCGCCCAACGCGCCGAGCGCCGTGGCACCGAGCGCGGAACCGATGAGATGGCGGCGTGAAATACCCATAGGGCCTGCCTTTCCGGCAGTGAGCGGCTTGTGTGGGGTGCTCGCTGCGGCGGAGCATAATAACGCATTAACGGTTCCGCAATTCAATTGACGATAAGCCGAATTCAGGCGGCCACCGCCATCCTGGCCTCTCGTGCTATTGCGAGGAACGAGCCCGCCCGCGGACCGAGGCGGGGGTGGGTGTGCGGCACCCCGGGGTCCTCTGCATAGGCTGGGGTCCTGTCAGGACAACGGCGGTAACGGGGGACACAATGCGGAAAGAGGCGGTTCGGTACCTTCACTGCCCGTACTGTTCCGGCGCCATGACGATGACCGACGGCGTGCTGCGGTGCTCGCAGGGGCACAGCTTCGACGTGGCGAAGCAGGGGTATGTCAATCTGCTGCGTGGCGCCGCCAAGTTCAGCGCGGACACCGCCGCCATGGTGGCGGCCCGCGCGGACTTCCTGGCCGCCGGTCACTACGCGCCGATCGCCGGAGCACTGGCCGCGCTCGCGCGCGAGACGGCACCGGCGGCGACGGGCGGGGACCCCGGCTGTGTCGTGGACATCGGTGGCGGAACGGGCTATCACCTCGGCCGGGTGATGTCGGAGTTCCCGGACTCCGAGGGAATCCTGCTCGACATCTCCAAGTTCGCCGCCCGCCGGGCCGCGCGGGCGCATCCCCGGATCAGCGCGGTGGTGGCCGACGCCTGGGACGGGCTGCCGCTCGCCGACGGGGCCGCGTCGGTGGTCCTCAATGTCTTCGCACCGCGCAATCCGGCCGAGCTGCGGCGGATTCTGCGTCCCGAGGGTGTGCTGCTGGTGGTGACACCCCGGCCCGATCATCTACGGGAACTGGTGGAGGCGCTGGGGCTGCTGCGGGTGGGCGAGCAGAAGGACGAGCGGCTGGCGGACCGGCTCTCGGCGCATTTCACCGAGGTGGCCCGGGAGCGGTCGCGGAGCACCATGACACTGGACCACAAGGCCCTGCCGCAGCTGGTGGGGATGGGCCCCAACGCCTGGCATCAGGAGGGCGGACGGCTGGAGGAGCGCATCGCGCGGCTGCCCGAGCCCTGCGATGTGACGCTGTCCGTCACGCTCACCGCGTACCGCCCGCTGGTCTGACGCCCGGCCCCCACCGGGTTCCGCCAGGGGCCATCACGTCCAGACGGTGTATCCGCCGTCCACGCGGATCGCCTCGATACCGCTGATGTACCGGGCGCCGCAGCGGTCCTGGGGCAGGACGAGCTGGGGGCCCGCGCGGTCGAGCGGAGTGTCGTCGATGGTGACCGCGAGCAGCACGGGGGCACGGCCGAAGTCCGGGTCGATCTCGGCCCAGGACAGCAGCGCGCGGTGGCCGTCCACGCCACGTACGGCGATCAGGAAGCGCAGCCGGTCCTTGCGCCGGGCGGGGTCGAAGCCGGGGCCGGCGGCGACCAGGACGTCATGCAGAAACGGCCCGGTGAAGCGGTGGTGCTGGATGCCACTGGTGGCGCAGTCGAAGCTCACCTGGGCCCGGTGCTGGGGCCAGGAGAGCAGCTCGGACACCGTCAGCCGGGCGGGGCGGGTCAGATCGCCGGTGAGGGCGACTTCCGCCATCGGACCGGCGGCCGTCCTGGCAGCTGCGAGGGAGTCACTCACGGCCTACCACCTCCTGGAGGAGCGTTACCCGAACACCCATCCCAGGCAAACGCACATGCCATGCCGATAGACCAAAGATCGCGCTCATGCCAGGGAGAAGCCTGTCTGTCCCTCGCATCTGCGGCATGGCGACATCCGACTCACCGATGGTTCGGGTGACGACCGGACCGCAGGCGCCAGAGCCGACCGCCATGGACGAGCGTCGCGGCGCCCAGGAGGAGGAAGGCACCGCTCGCCACGGTCAGCAGCGCCCAGACGGCGACCTCCCGATCCGGCACGTCCGCCGCGTACGACCAGCGCACCAGGAAGTTCGTGGTGGCGGCCACCGGAAAGATGTAGACCCACAGCCCCGTGTGGAACGACCGCTCGCGGAGGGTCGGCAGCAGAAAGGCGACCAGGGCGAGGGTGAAGAAGAGGATGCCGGAGAATCCGTAGCCGACCCCGTCCAGGCGGCCCCCATGGGCGGCGAGCCAGGCGCTGCCGCCCACGGCGGGCGGGATGATCAGGACGGTGAGGGTGGGCCGGGCCGGTGGCGGAAGCGGACTGCCGGTGACCAGGCTGCCGAGGATGACCGTCCCGAAGGCCAGCCAGTACAGAACCCCCACGGCGAAGGCCGCCGCCGCCACCTCGGGGAGGCGCAGCGTCGACGCGGTGATGCTCGCGATGAACGGCCCGGAGGAGACCGGCAGCAGATAGCCGGGGTGCAGGGCGGTCTCACTGAGGGTGCCGGTGAGCCAGTGGGCGAGCAGCCGGGCGGCCACCAGCGCGGCCGCCACGAGGAAGACCACGTAGGCCCAGCGGGCCCCGTCCTGACCGAAGCGCGAGAAGTGGCCGGTGATCAGCATGCCGATGATGGGGACGTACGCGAGGGCGAACCCCTGGCCCGGGTGGCGCAGATCCTCGCGCAGATTGCGCCACCGGGCTCCGCCGTGGCGTACGTACGCGGCCAGGAGGACGACCCAGATCAGCCCGCTGACCGCGTACAGCGCATCGCTGATCTGGATCCACGCCGACACGGCGGAGGCCGCCGCCTGCCAGGCCCCGCCGAGGCCCGCCGAGCCCAGCGAGATCGCCAGCAGACTGATGCTCGCGCTCCGCGAGCCACGGGAGGCGGGGGCCGTGTACGGCGGGGATTCGACCGAAGTGGCGGAGGCCATGAGCTGTGTCCTAGGAGTCGATGGAGCCACGGAGTTGCCAGAGTGACGTAATGGTCTAATTTTTTAGCCGCTTACGTTATAGCATGTGCGACCACTGAGACGTAAGTCTCATTTGCCAATAGACCATGTGCTACGCTGGCTGGGTGGCCAGTGAAGAATCGGACTCCGGGCGGCGGATCCCCGCGACCGCCGAGGCGATCGTGGACCTGCTCAACTCCCGGCCGCACGGCCCCGCGTTCCCGGAGACGCTCCAGGACCCCGAGACGGCGAGCACCGTCCTGCGCCCGTTCGGCCAACCCGCCGCGGAGAGACCATCACCGCAGCGCATGGCCAAGATCCGCGGTCTGCGCACGACCCTCATGGACATCATCACCGCGCCGGACAGCGCGGAGGCGGCACCCGGCTGGGCACGGCTGGCCGAGCGCGCGTCCCCCGTCACACTGCGGCAGGACTTCTCGGAGCCGGGGAAGGTGCGGCTGCGGCAGGTGGGCGGCGACCCCGTGCTCGGTGGCATCACCCTCGCGGTGGCGGAGCTTATCTCCGACGGCACCTGGCCACGTATCCGCATCTGCGCCAATGAGCGCTGCGACCACGCGTTCTACGACACCACGCGCAGCCGCACCCAGCGCTGGCACGCGTACGACACCTGCGGCAACAAGAGCAACGTGGCCGCGTACCGGGCCCGGAAGAAGGCCCGGCCCGGCGGCTGACCCGAGAGCCGCCGGGCGGAGCATGCGGTGGGGGAAGGGTCAGTTCGCCTGCCACCAGCCGGTGACGGCCTTGGCGTAGTCGTCCGCGCCTTCCTCCCAGACGAAGTGGCCCACATCGATGATGTCGAGCTTGCTGTTCGGCAGGCGCTCGTGCAGATACTCGGCGTTCGCCAGCGGCACCACCGGGTCGTGGCGGCCCGCGATGACCTGGACCGGCGTCTCGATACCGGGCAGCAGCGTGCTCAGCACCGGCAGTTCGCCGGGGTACGCACGGACGTACGGCATCTGATCGACGAACCGCTGGCCCACATAGGCCGCGAGGTAGTCCTCGCGCACCACCTCCGGCAGCTCATAGCCCTCGATGTTGGCAATGGCGGCCGTCATGATGTCCTTGGGGCCCAGCGCCCGGTACGGAGCCAGGTCCTCGGCGTGCACCCACTCGTCCAGCACACCGCCCAGTTGCAGCGGGACCGCCGCGCCACCGGTGCCCACGACCGCGCTGCGGAACCGGTCCGGGTGCTGGGCCGCGGCGAACAACACCGCGCTGGTGCCGATGTCCGGGCCCACGACATGCGGCTTCGCCAGCCCGAAGGCATCGGCGAGCCGCACGATGAACTCGCCCATCGCCCTGGGCGACAGCAGGTCCTCGCGGAGCTCGGAGTGCCCGAACCCCGGCAGGTCCACCGCGATCAGATGGGCGTGCTCGGCCAGCCGCGACCAGCCGGCGTCGTAGGCGTACAGACTCTCCGGCCAGGGGCTCAGCAGCAGCGCTTCGTGCTCATGGGGCTTGTCGCTCTCGGCGTACCGGATGGACAGTCCGTCGACCGTCCGGAACCGGGGCTTGATCTCGCTCATGTCCTTGTCCTTTCGCACACCATGTGGTGATTCAGCTCAGCGGGACGTCGAGGACCGCCTTGCGGTGGCTGAACGTCTCCAGTGAGTAGCGGCCGTGGTAGCTGCCCATGCCGCTCTCCCCGACGCCGCCGAACGGCAGGGTCGGCAGGGTCAGATGGAAGACCGGGAAGCCGAAGTTGACGGCGCCCGAGGAGGTTTCGGCGATCAGCCGGGCCCGGGTGGTGTCGTTCTCGGTGAAGGCGTAGAGCGCGAGCGGCTTGTCGCGGTCGTTGATGAAGGCGATGGCCTCGGAGAGGTCGTCGACGGCCAGGATGGGCAGGATGGGGCCGAAGATCTCCTCCCGCATCACCGGCTCGTCCGGCTTGACGTCCAGCAGCACGGTCGGGGCGATGTACTTCTCGGCGCGGTCGGTCTGCCCGCCGACCACGGTGCGGCCGGAGCCGAGCAGTGCGGTCAGCCGGTCGAAGTGGCGCTCGTTGACGATGCGGCCGAAGTTCCCGGCGGCCCTCGGATCGGCGCCGTACTGCCGCTCGATCGCCTGGGCCAGGGCGGGCACCAGCGCCTGGGCCGTGTCCGGGTCGGTGAGGACGTAGTCGGGCGCGACACAGATCTGCCCGGCGTTGGAGAACTTGGTGGCCGCGATGCGTTCGGCCACCGTGGTGAGGTCGGCATCCCGGTCGACGAAGACCGGGGACTTGCCGCCGAGTTCCAGGGTGACGGGGGTCAGATGCTCGGCCGCCGCGCGCATCACGATCCGGCCCACGGTGCCGTTGCCGGTGTAGAAGACGTGGTCGAAGCGCTGGGCCAGCAGCGATGTCGTCTGTGCGACACCGCCCTCGACCACGGCGGTGGCCTCGGTGTCGAGATGGGCCGGAAGCAGCCGGGCCAGCAGTGCGGAGGTCTGCTCGGCGAGTTCGGAGGGCTTGATGACCGCCGCGTTACCGGCAGCCAGCGCGGCGGCGACGGGGGTCAGCAGCAGATAGATCGGATAGTTCCAGGCCGACAGGACCAGGGCGACACCGAGGGGGTCGAACTCGGTGCGGGCCGTGGTCCCCTCCGGCAGATGGGAGACGGTGACCTCCGCGGGCTGCGGGGCGAGCCACTCCTCCAGGTGGTCGAGGTAGTCGTCGATCTCGCGAACCGTGATGTCGATCTCCGACTGGTCGACCTCGGCGCGGTTCTTGCGCAGATCGGCCCAGAGGGCGTCGGCGATGGCCTCGCGGTTCTCGGTCAGCAGGGCGCGCAGCCGGATGAGCTGCTCGCGGCGCCAGGCGAGGGGTTTGGTGCGGCCGCTGCGATGGGTCTCCCGCAGCCGCGCCACGAGGGCGGCGGCGTCGGTCTCGGTGAAGGCGGGGTGGGTGAGGGTCATGGGGCGTCCGTTCTCTGGCGCCCGGCCGGCGGGCACGGGTGCTCGACGTAAGCGTCTTTATGATTTAGACGCTTACGTTATAGCACACGTGACCGCGGATCTGTAATCCTCTTCAGTTAATAGACCATGTCCCAGGTGCTCGCTGACCAGGCTCATTCCTCCGCGTCGCGGACCAGGAGTGCGATCTGCACCCGGTTCTCCACCGCCAGCTTGGCGAACAGGTTGCTTATGTGCGCCTTGACGGTCGCGACGCTGATGTGCAGCCGCCCGGCGATCTCCGGGTTGCCCAGCCCGTCCGCGATGGCCCGAGCGGTATCGAGTTCTCGTGTCGTCAGGGCGGACAGCTGTTTCCGCGCGGCCTCGCGGGACGAGCTGCGAGCCGTGGAGGACTGTGGCCCGGTGGCCGCGGCGATCACCCGTGCCGTGGCCACCGGGGACAGCACGGGGTTCCCTTCCGCGACGGTCCGCACCGCGTCGATGATCCGCGCCGGCGGGGTGTCCTTGAGGACGAACCCGAGTGCTCCGGCGCGCAGTGCGCCGAGCACCAGATCGTCGGAGTCGAATGTGGTCAGGATGAGCACCCGCGGCGGCGCCGGCCTGGTGAGGAGTTCCCGGGTCGCGCTGAGACCGTCACGGCCGGGCATCCGCACGTCCATCAGCACGACGTCCGGCCGCCGCTCGTCCACCACGGTGAGCGCGGCATCCCCGTCGGCCGCCTCCGCGACGACGTTCAGGTCCGGTTCGGCCTCGAGGACGAGTCGCAGCGCCATCCGCACCAGTTGGTCGTCGTCGACGATGACGACACGCACCGGCTCCCGATCGGTATCCACTCATGCTCTCTTTTCGTGGGTGGGGTTCGGCCAGGGTAGCCGCGCGGTGAGGAGGTATCCGTTGTCGGGTGTGGGGTGGTGGTCGAGTTCTCCGCCGGCGAGGGTGATGCGTTCGCTGAGGCCGAGCAGACCGAATCCCGATGCCGGTGGTGGTGCGGTCGCCCTGGCGGCCGGGGTGTTGTGGACGCTGACGTTGAATCCGTCGCCCGCTGTTCCTTCGAGGGTGATGTGTACATGTGCGCCAGGGGCGTGTTTGGCGGCGTTGGTCAGTCCTTCCTGGACGATCCGGTAGCAGGTGCGTCCGACGACGTCGGACGGTGTTCCCGTCACGGTGGTGGTGAGCGTGACGTCCAGTCCGGACGTGCGGGCGTCGGCCACCAGGTCGGGGATTCCGTCGAGGGAGGGCTGCGGTGGTTCCGGGCGGCCCGGGTCGGCCCGGAGCACACCCAGGACATCCCGTAGTTCTTCCAGCGCTTGGTGGGAGCCATCGGCGATACCGCGGACCAGCACGCGGTTTTCCTCCGCTGTGAGGTCGCCGCGGTGGTCCAGCACTCCGGCCTGCATGGCGACCAGGGAGATCCGGTGCGCGAGCACATCGTGCATCTCGCGGGCGATCCGGTTGCGCTCCAACGCCCGTGCCTGTGCCGCTCGCGCGGCCTGTTCCCGCTCCGCGCTCTCCGCCCGGTCCCGGAAAGACCGCACTTCGACACGGCGCGCGCCGATGGCCATGCCCGCGGCCACGGCGATGCCCGCGATCAGCGCCGGTAGCGCGAGTGCGAGCCACAGCGGGCCGGCCGGGGTCGGGTAGATCCCGCCGGCGAACTGTGACGCGGTCACGAGGGCCAGCCCGGCGACCCCGCTCTCCACCGGACGGCGACGGGTGGAGAGCGAGAGCAGCGCCAGAAACGCGGCGCCGGAGGCGAGCGCCGACGCGGTCGAGGCGATCGCGACCGTCATGGCGACAGCGAGCGGGAACCGCCGCCGCCACAGAAGCGCCGTCAGACAGCCGAGAGCCACCAGCGGATCACCGATGAAGAACCACGAGCCGGGTCCGGTCGTCTCCGTCCGCAGCACCACACCGGTGGAGAGCCAGAGCGGTATGCCCACTGCCGCGGCCGCCATCAGCCGCCAGGTCTGCTGCCACCATCCGAGCGGTGGCGCGACGTCCGTATTCACCTGGTCATTATCGCGACACGGTGCGGCCCGTGCGTCAGACCCGGGGGCTGATGTGCCCCCGACCAGAGTCGTATCCCCGCCTCGTCCTTGGTCGAAGGCGGTTCGAGCCGCCGGGCTGATGTGCCTGCCGCGCCGCACGGACAGACTCGTTCACGTGCCGAGACAACCGAACACCAAACGGAGAAGCGCGATGCGCAAGGGTGGCTATGCGGCCCTTGAGGCGGTCGGGATGGTGATCACGGCCCTGGCCGCCCAAGGGGTGATCCACGGTTTGCTCAACCCGGACACCGAGCCGCTGTGGGGCATCGTCAACGGGGTTCCCGGCGGCCTCACCGGCCAGATGATCCTCCTCGGATCCATCGCGCTCGTCGCCATGGTGCTCGGTGGCTGGGCGCACACTCGCAAGGAACCGACCACCGAGCGGGCCGGTAATTCCGGGGGAACCCGCGGCCGAGGAACGGTCTGACGGCATCCGGGACGACGGGGCCGTCCCGAGCCCACCCGTTCCGGCGCCCCCGTACGCGCCCCTCAGGAGGACAACAGATGCGCAAACGTGATCGGCTTCGATACGCGTGGCGTCGGCCACAGCACGCCGGTGACCTGCGACCTGACGCCGGAGCAGCAGACCCGCGGCAACTTCCCGCCGTACGCGGACACCGCGGCCGATGTCGCGCGGGAGGCGGGGAACGCCCGGACCATCGCCAAGCAGTGCGCCACCTCGCGGACGGCGCGGATGCTGCCGCACACCGCCACCGCGAACACCGCGCGCGACATGGACCGGATCCGGGCGGACCTCGCCTGCGCTGCCGAGCCCAGCACGTCACAGGAGTAGAGACATGATCAAGGAGTGGCGGCATCGTCGGGCCGTGCAGCGGGTCAAGCCCGGGGACGGACGAGCGTTGAAGCGCTTCCGCTGGTGGCAGATGCTTACCCGCGCACTGTTCCACCTCCGGCTGATGAACGACGACGGCCGGCAGACGGTCTACGCCGTCGACGTCAAGCATCAGAACACGTCGGACGGCTACGTCAAGGCCCATCTGTACCTCGATGGCAGGCATCACGCCGAGTCCAAAGTCCCTGCCGTCTTCCCCGTCCAGGGCGGCACCGTCGAAGTAAGGGCGAGCGGCTTCGGACTCAAGCGCTGCCACTACGTCACCGCCGAGGGGGCCGAGCTCCAGCTCATCCCGGACCCCCGCTCCGCCGAGGGGCGCCGCGCGCGCCTCGACCGATCGCACCCCGGACTGAGCCGCTTTATCGGCTTCCTCTCAGTGATCATGCTCGTCGTCGGCCTGGTTCTCCTGATCCTTCAGCTCGCCGAACAGGTCACCCGGGCGCCGGAGGGCGTCGCCCAGTACGTCGGGACGTTCACCTCGCCCATTGATCTGTCGGCATGGGGCAACACCGTGGTCGGGCTCGTCACCGTGGCGGCCAGCACCGAGCGGGCGCTGCGGCTGCGGTACAGCCGGCTGCTCGACGGCGCGGCGGGCTGATCCCAGTTCCTCGGACTGGTCGTGGCCGCTTGTCGTGATGGGCGCCACGGTCCGTTAGTCCAACACCCCCGCGCACTTGTCCATGGGCGGCCGCCCCGCCGCCGTCCCAAGGTGGAGCACTGTTCCCACCAGCGAGGGAGGAGCGGCGCGTTGACCCACACAGAGGAGGGGCGGCCGGGAGCGTGGCGGCCCGGCCGCAGAGCGGTCATGGTTACCACCACACTGGCCGGAATCGGAACGGCCATCAGCGCGGGCGGTGGCACCGCGCACGCCCGTGACACCGAGCGCACATTGCGGTCGAAGCGGCTGGAGGTCCGGGTGGACCCGGAGTTCCCGCGCATCGTCGCGTACACCGACCGCGAGAGCGGCGCGGTGCTGTACGGGCAGCGGGAGCCGGTCCGTACGGTGCTCATCGACGGCGTCGAACACACCCCCCGCACCACCGCCGTCACCAGCGGCCCGGACCACATCAGCTACACCCTCGCCTTCGGCGCGGACGCCGAGATCGACATCCGTGTCCGGGTCAGCGAATGGCAGGTCGACTGGCGCGTCACCCGGATCGCCGACACCGACGCGCTGCGCGTGGGCACCCTGCGCATCCCCGGCCTCGCGTTCCTCAGTGTCGGCGCCGACCAGCCGGGCGCCACCCTGCTGGCCGCGCGGATCGACCTCGACCAGGCCAAGAGCGGTGACACCGTGGTCCGGCCCACGGCCGACACGCCCACCGACGACGACCCCATCGGCTGCGCCTACGCCGTCGTCAGCACCGACCGGCTCGCCGCCGCCGTCGAGACCAACACGGTCTGGGACAAGCCCTCCTCCGCCGCGGGCACCACGTGGGAGAACGGACGGCTGTGGCGGCAGACGGTGCGCGAGGACGGGCAGATCACCGCCCGGCTCTGCTGCGGTGAGTGGACCCACCGGGCCGCCACCGCTCCCGTCGGCGCCACCGAGCCGCTGCCCTGGGCCACCGTGGTCCTCACCCGGGACCGCAACGGCGACGGCGTGGTCGACTGGCAGGACGCCGCCATCGCCTTCCGCGACATCATGGTCAATCCGCTCGGCGCCGACGAGCAGCATCTGCGGGTCGTCCCGCACATCCCGTTCAACTTCGCCAGCCAGGCCACCAACCCGTTCCTCGACACCCTCGACAATGTCAAGCGCATCGCGCTGGCCACCGATGGACTGCGGCAGTACACCCTGCTCAAGGGCTATCAGTCGGAGGGCCATGACTCCGCCCACCCCGACTACGCGGGCAACTACAACACCCGCGCCGGTGGTCTGGCCGACCTCAACACCCTGCTGCGCTCCGGACGCCGCTGGAACAGCGACTTCGCGGTGCACGTCAACGCCACCGAGTCCTATCCGGTGGCCAACGCCTTCTCCGAGACACTGGTCGACAGACACGACAAGCAGTGGGACTGGCTGGACCAGTCGTACCGCATCGACGCCCGCCGCGACCTGGTCTCCGGCGATATCGTCCGGCGTTTCCAGGACCTGCGGAACGACACCGACCCGGCCCTCGCCGGTCTCTACATCGATGTCTTCCGCGAGTCCGGCTGGAACTCCGACCGGCTCCAGCGGGCCCTGCGCGAGCAGGGCTGGCGGGTGGCCACCGAATGGGGCCACGGGCTGGAGCGCTCCTCGCTGTGGTCGCACTGGGCCACCGAGACCGACTACGGCCCGGACAGCTCGCGCGGTATCAACTCCCGGCTCATCCGCTTCCTCCGCAACCACCAGAAGGATGCCTTCGCCGACAAGTGGCCCACCCTGCTCGGCATCCCCCGGATGGGCAACTTCGAGGGCTGGACCGGCAAGACCGACTGGACCGCCTTCTACCGGCTCATCTGGACCCACAGTCTGCCCGCCAAGTATCTCCAGGCGTACCCCATCCGCACCTGGGGCGACCACGAGATCACCTTCGAGGGGCCCGGCCGCACCTCCGTCACCGACACCGGCGGCGTCCGCCGCATCACCACCGACGGGCGGCTGGTCTACGACGGCGGTGGCTATCTGCTGCCCTGGGAGCCGCGCGAGGCCACCGACCCCGCCAAGCTCTACCACTACAACCCGGCGGGTGGCACCACCCGTTGGCGGCTGCCGCGCGGCTGGTCGGGACGGCGGTCCGTGGTGCTGTACCGCCTCACCGACCAGGGGCGCGCCAAGCCGGTCACCCTGCCGGTGCGCGACGGCCACATCAGCGTCACCGCCGACCCCGACGTCCCCTATGTGGTGCTGCGCTCCCCCGCCCCTGCCCAGGCGGCGCCCGGCTGGGGCGAGGGCACCCCGCTGTACGACCCCGGTTTCCACTCCGGTTCGCTGCGCGGCCGGCAGACCACCGGCCCGGCCACCGTGGAACGCGGTGCGCTGGGCGACTACGAACTGGTCATCGGCGAGGGCGCCGCCGCCACCGTCGGCCAGCGCATCGGCCGGCTGGCCCCCGGCGGCTATGTGGCCTCCGTACAGGTGGAGGTGGGGGCGGAGGCCGGTGAGCGGCGGCGGGCCGCGCTGCGGGTGCACACCGCCGACGGCGTCACCGCGGAGAACTGGACCGAGACCTCGACCGCCGTGAACCACATGGCGGCCGACCGCAAACACGGCACCCGTTTCCAGCGGATGTTCACCTACTTCACCGTCCCCGACGGCGGCGGCCCGGTCACCCTCACCCTCGACGTGGCGGCGGGGCGGGCCCGGGTCCGCTTCGACCGGCTGCGGGTCGTGCGGGCCCGGCGGACCACGAGGCCCGGCGCGCTGGTGTACGAGGACTTCGAGCGGGTGCCCCAGGGCTGGGGCCCGTTCGTCAAGGGCGACGCGGGCGGGGTGACCGACCCGCGGACGCATATCGCGCGGCGGCACGCCCCGTACACTCAGGCCGGTTGGAACGGCAAGGTGATCGACGATGTGCTCGAGGGCGGCCAGTCGCTGAAGTCGCGCGGCGAGAACCCGGGCCTGGTCTACCGTACGGTGCCGCACACCGCCCGCTTCCGCCCCGGGCGGTGCTACCGGGTGACCCTGACCTACGCCAACGAGGCGGCCGGTCAGTACGCATGGGTCACGGCCGTGGACGAGCCCGGGGCGCGGGAGCTGGAGCGCACCCCGCTGCCCGCCGCCACCGGGCGGGCCACGCACGGCTACACCGTCACCGCGCCCGCGGACGGCGAGCTGTGGGTGGGGCTGCGGAAGACCGGCGACAGCGGCACCGCGGAGTTCACGCTCGACTCCTTCACCGTGGAGGAGCTGGACTGACACCGCGCGGGGAGCGGGGCTGACACCGCGGAGGGAGCGGGGCTGACACCGCGGAGGGAGCGGGACGGCCCGCACACGTGTCCCGCTCCCCGCGGTCCCCACCTTCGGTTACGTGTCCATCCACCCCGCCGCACGGCCCCCTCCCGCCCCCTGGCGAGCGGGCGGTCCGTGGGCGAAGATCTGCGGGTGGGGGCGCAGCCGACCGGAGGGGACCGCGGATGTATCACACCTGGATGCGGTACTTCACGCCCAGCCCGGCCCATCACCGGCTCGGCCTGGTGTGTCTCGGTGTCGGCCTCCAGCACGGCGCCCTGCCCGTCGTCGGCCCGCGGGTCCTCGACCATCATGTGGCGGTGGTCATCAGCGCGGGCCGCGGCTGGTTCCGCGGCGCGGACGGCCGCCGCCGTACCGTCACCGCGCCCGCGCTGCTCTGGCTCACCCCCGGTGTCAGCCACCACTACGGCCCGGACCCGGACACCGGATGGGACGAGGCGTTCGTCGACTTCACCGGCCCGGCCACCGCCGCGTACGCCGATCTGGGCTATATCGACCCGGACCGTCCGGTGGTCGCGCTCACCGACACCGCCACCGCCCGTACGGCCATCGGTCGCATCGTCCGCGCCGCGCGCCGGGGCAATCCGTTCCTGGAGGTCGAGACGGCCGCCGCCGTCCATGAACTCCTCGTCGCCCTGCGCCGCGTGCGCGCCGGTGGCGGCTCGGACGGCCATCCGGTGCTCCAGGCGCTGGCCAGGGACGCCTTCCAATCCCTGTCGGTGGCCGAGCACGCCGCCCGGCACGGCATGACACCGGCCGAACTGCGCACCGCGGTACGGCGCGGCGCGGGGTGCAGCCCCAAGGACTACCTCCTCGGGATCCGGCTGGGCCGGGCCAAGGAGCTCCTCGTCGGTACCGAAATGCCGGTGGCCGCCATCGCCCGCCGCGTCGGCTACGACGACCCCGCCTACTTCAGCAGGCTGTTCGCCCGCCGCGTGGGCACCGCACCGGTCCACTTCCGCGAGCAGCAGTGCCGCTCGGTCCCCGGCGGTTTCACCAACCGCGTCCCCGACCCGGCCCGCCCACCGACGATCCCGCCCTGCGCCCCGCCGGACGACGCACGGCTCGGCGGCGCATGACGAAACGGCGAGTGACGAGGCGGCGCATGACGAGGCGGCGCATGACGAGGCGGCGGGTGACGTGTTAGCCCATTGGGGGGACGTTGGGCCGCGATCCGCACGACAAAGGGGCACCATGCATGCGAAGCCGGTCATTTCCGGCCGCTCATCCCCATCAAGGAGTTCCCATGCGTATGCGGACCGCCCTGTCCACGCTCGCTCTCACCGCCGCGTCCCTCGCCGTCGGCGCGACCGGTGCCGTCGCGGAGGACGGCCCCGATGTCACCGTCAACAACGCCAGCAGCACGACCTTCCCCGGCGTATGCGCCAGCAACCAGTTCTCCTTCGTCACCGTCCCGGTCAACCTGGTGGGCCAGTCGGACTCCAGCTCGTGCTGACCCCCCGCGCCACGAGCCCGTGAGGGGCGGAACCCCCGGCCCACGCGGCCGGGGGTTTCCCATGCCGTAGGCTGGCCGGTGCAGCTGGTTCGCCCCGTCCGCCAGGCGGGACGCGTCGCAAGAGGGAACCCGGTGGAAATCCGGGACTGCCCCGCAGCGGTGAGCGGGAACGACCGCCGTCATACGCACTGGGTCCGGTGAGAGGGACCTGGGAAGCGACGGCCATTAGGTGTCCTCCTGAGGAGGACGCGCCCGTGAGTCCGAAGACCTGCCATCTGCCCGCGTACGGACCACCCGTGCGCGGACATCCCGGTGACCTCGAGGGCGGGTCGGCGAACATGCACCAGGCGGACGACCGCGCGCCTGCCGCGCGAGGTCGTGGCGTCCGGTCCGTCACCCTTCGCGCTCTCCTCCCGTCGCCGGGACCTCAGGGATTCATCTCGCGAAGGAGATCTCCGTGACCACCAAGTCCGCGGCCGCGGCGGCACGGGCCACCGTGTACGGCTACCCCCGCCAGGGCCCGAACCGGGAACTGAAGAAGGCGATCGAGGGCTACTGGAAGGGCCGCGTCACCGCCGAAGCGCTGAGGGCCACCACCGCCGAACTGCGCCGCGCCAACTGGCGGCGACTGGCCGGGGCGGGCATCGACGAAGTCCCCACGGGCGACTTCTCGTACTACGACCATGTGCTGGACACCACCGTCATGGTCGGCGCCATCCCCGACCGCCACCGGGACGCCGTCGCCGCCGACCCGCTCGACGGGTACTTCGCGATGGCGCGGGGCACTCAGGACGTGGCGCCGCTGGAGATGACCAAGTGGTTCGACACCAACTACCACTATCTGGTCCCCGAGCTGGGTCCGGACACGGTGTTCGCGGCCGACTCCGCCAAGCAGGTCGCGGAGCTCAAGGAGGCCCTCGCCCTCGGGCTGACCGCGCGGCCGGTCCTCGTCGGCCCCGTCACCTACCTCCTCCTCGCCAAGCCCGCGCCCGGCGCGCCCGCCGGCTTCGAGCCGCTCACCCTCCTGGACCGGCTGCTTCCGGTGTACGCCGAGGTCCTGGCCGATCTGCGGGCGGCCGGTGCCGAGTGGGTGCAGCTCGACGAGCCGGCCCTGGTCCAGGACCGCGCCCCCGCCGAGCGACACGCGGCCGGGCGCGCCTACCGTGACCTCGGCGCCCTCACCGACCGCCCGAAACTGCTGGTCGCCTCGTACTTCGACCGCCTCGGCGAGGCGCTGCCGGTGCTGGCCAAGGCCCCGGTCGAGGGGCTGGCGCTGGACTTCACGGAGGCCGCCGCGGCGCATCTGGACGCGCTGGCCGCCGTCGGCGGGCTGCCCCGCAAGCGACTGGTCGCCGGGGTCGTCAGCGGCCGCAACATCTGGGTCAACGACCTGGAAAAGTCCCTGACCACGCTCGGCACCCTGCTGGGCCTGGCGGACCGGGTCGATGTGGCCGCCTCCTGCTCGCTGCTGCACGTCCCCCTCGACACGACGGCCGAGCGGGACATCGAACCGCAGATCCTGCGCTGGCTGGCCTTCGCCCGGCAGAAGACCGCGGAGATCGTCACCCTCGCCAAGGGCCTGGCCCGCGGCACCGGCGCGATCACCGCCGAGCTGGCCGCGAACCGGGCCGACCTCGCCTCCCGCGCCAACTCCCCCATCACCCGCGACCCGGCCGTCCGCGCCCGCGCCGCCGCGGTCACCGGGGACGACGCCCGCCGCTCCCAGCCGTACGCCGAGCGCACCGCGGCCCAGCGCGCCCACCTCCGCCTGCCGCCGCTGCCGACCACCACCATCGGCTCCTTCCCGCAGACCGGCGAACTCCGCACCGCCCGCGCCGACCTGCGCCGCGGCCGGATCGACACGGCCGGTTACGAGGAGCGCATCAAGGCCGAGATCCAGGAGGTGATCTCCTTCCAGGAGCAGACCGGCCTGGATGTGCTGGTGCACGGCGAGGCCGAGCGCAACGACATGGTCCAGTACTTCGCCGAGCGGCTCACCGGCTATCTCGCCACACAGCACGGCTGGGTCCAGTCCTACGGCACCCGTTACGTCCGCCCGCCGATCCTGGCCGGTGACGTCTCGCGCCCCGAACCGATGACGGTGCGCTGGACGGCGTACGCCCAGTCCCTCACCGAACGCCCGGTCAAGGGCATGCTCACCGGCCCGGTCACCATGCTCGCGTGGTCCTTCGTCCGCGACGACCAGCCCCGCGGCGACACCGCGCGCCAGGTCGCCCTCGCCCTGCGCGACGAGGTGAACGACCTGGAGGCGGCCGGGACCTCGGTCATCCAGGTGGACGAGCCCGCGCTGCGCGAGACCCTGCCCCTGCGCACCGCCGACCGGCCCGCCTATCTGGCCTGGGCGACCGAGGCCTTCCGGCTCACCACCGGCGGGGTACGCCCCGACACCCAGATCCACACCCATATGTGCTACGCCGAGTTCGGCGACATCGTCCAGGCGATCGACGACCTCGACGCCGATGTCATCAGTCTGGAGGCCGCCCGCTCCCATATGCGGGTGGCCCGCGAGCTCGCCGCCCACGGCTATCCGCGCGAGGCCGGGCCCGGGGTGTACGACATCCACTCCCCGCGGGTGCCCAGCGCGGAAGAGGCGGCCGAACTGCTGCGGACGGGCCTGAAGGCCATCCCCGCCGAGCGGCTGTGGGTCAACCCCGACTGCGGTCTGAAGACCCGCGGCTGGCCGGAGACCCGCTCCTCACTGGAGAACCTGGTCACCGCGGCCCGTACGGTCCGCGGTGAGCTGCCCGCGTCCTGACCCGGACGACCGGCCGGGACCGGTGACGCGCAGCAGGTCCAGCTTGCCCGCGTCGCCGCTTCCGGTCGCCGCCGTGTAGGTGACCATGCGCAGATCCGCGCCGGGGACGATGAGCACATCGCAGTCGAGCAGGATGTCGCCGATCTCCGGATGCCGGATCGTCTTGCGGTCGGAGGTGTGCTGGGCGGCGGTCGTCCGGGTGGCCCAGTGACGGGCGAAGGCCTCGGACTCCGCCCGTAGTTCCCGCACCAGGCGGGCGAGCCGGGTGTCGGCGGGGTAGCGGGAGACGGCGTCCTTGAGGTCGGCCACGATGGAGGTTTCGAAGGTGTCGAGTCCGCGTTCGGGCCGGACGCGGAGCACCGGGTCGCGGGCGGCACCGGTGCCGAACAGGGCGCGGGCCAGGTTGCGTTCGGCGGCCGGGAGGACGGTGGGGTCGCCGTGCAGGGCGCTCCACATGGCGTTCCACCACACCAGGGTCCAGTCGGCGGTGAACACCCCGATCGGGACGTCGCCCAGGCGCGCCGCGAGCCGCTGGATGCCCGGGGGCACATGGGCGCTGACCGTCCCGTCCCGCGGCGGCAGCAGCCCGGCGCTCCGGTACAGCTGGTCGCGTTCGGCGCGGGACAGCTGGAGGGCGCGGGCGAGGGCGCCGACGACCTGGTCCGAGGGGTGCTTCGCGCGTCCCTGCTCCAGGCGCAGGATGTAGTCGACGGAGAGCCCGGCCAGCTCGGCGAGCTCCTCGCGACGCAGCCCCGGCGCGCGGCGGCTCGCCTTCGGGGTGAAGCCGGCGTCGGCCGGGGCGAGGCGGTCGCGCCAGGCGCGCAGGAGCGCGGCGAAGTCGGAGCGGGAGGAAGCCATGGGTTCATTCTCGCCGCGCGGCGCCGGATGAGCCTGGGTACTGCCGGTCCTAGTGACGGGGACGGCACTGGTCGGCGTCGACGGGGGCGGCGAACGTGGAGCCGCCGCGCCCGGACCGGGCGCCATCGGCCGACCAGTGAGGGAGCCTTCCATGCCCGCTACGGAGCACACCATCGTGATGACGGGCGCGAGCCGCGGGATCGGGCGCGTCGCCGCGGAGCACATCGTGCGCCGGTCGCCCGACGCGCACCTCCTCGTCGTGGCCCGCGCGTCCTCCGGCGCCCAGCTCGCCGAGGAGCTCGCCACGGGCGGGCGTACGGTCTCGTACGTCCCGGCGGACCTCGGCTCGCTCCAGAGCGTCCGCTCCGCCGCCACCGAGATCCATGACCGGCTGGAGCGCGGTGATCTGCCACCGCTGCGCGGCTTCGTGGGCAACGCGGGGATGCAGTACACCAACGCGCTGACCGAATCCCCCGACGGGTACGAGGCCACCTTCGCCATCAACGTACTGGCCAACCACCTCTTCGTCCGGGTGCTCCAGGACCGCTTCACCGCGCCCGCCCGGATCGTGATCACCGTCAGCGACACCCACTTCGGGGACTTCAAGCACAACCTGGGCATGGTGCCCGGCCCCGTCTGGAACTCCCCCGATGTCCTGGCCCGTCCGGGCGCCTTCGCCAAGCCGGCCGGCACGGCGGGCGGGCGCACCGCGTACTCGACGAGCAAGCTGGCCGCCATCCACCTCGTGCACGAGTACGCGCGGAGGCTTCCGGCCGGGATCGACGCCATCGCGTACAACCCCGGTTTCGTCCCCGGCACCGGTCTCGCCCGCAACGCCGGTCCGCTTTCCCGCTTCGCCATGCGGCGCGTCCTGCCGGTGATGGTCCTCACGCCGTTCGCCACCGGCCGCGGCGCCGCGGGCCGCTACCTCGCCGATGTCGTGCTGGGCACGACCCCGGCAC
>NZ_JBHYVB010000032.1:0-4223 GCF_042750115.1 Streptomyces sp. NPDC059455 | reverse complement strand
CCAGCCGGTCTCGCCGGAGGTCGCGGGGGGGCGGGGGGCGGCGCCCCGGCCGTGGTCGTGGTGGGCACGACCGCGGCACCGCCGGGCTCTCACGGCCCCGGCGCCCGGGGGGGGGGGTCGTCGGAGGAGTCGTACGACCCGCGGCGCGAGCGTGAACTGTGGGACGCCGTCGAGCGGTTCACCGTGACGCACGCGGCCTGAGCGCGGCTTGGCGCACCACTTCCCGTCACCGCACACCGCGGAAGGCGTCCCGCACCTCCCGCACCAGCGTCTCGGGCTGCTCCAGTCCGGGGAAGTGGCCGCCCAGCTCCATCTCGTGCCAGGACCGCAGATCCGTATAGCGCCGCTCGGCCCAGCGTTCGGCCGTGGGCCAGGGTTCGGCCGGGAACAGTGTGCACGCGGTCGGCACGGTCACCGGCAGGGCGTTCTCCTCCTCGGCGCCGCGCGGTGTCCAGCGCAGCGCCTCCCAGTACCAGCGGGCGCTGGACGCTCCCGTCCCGGTGAGCCAGTACAGAGCGATGCCTTCGGCCTGCCGCTCCAGGCTCACTCCCCCGCCCGCCTCGGCCCGGGTGTCGGCGTAGGCGGCGAACTTCTCGCCGAGCCAGGCGGCCAGTCCGGCGGGCGAGTCGACCAGCGCGTAGCCGAGGGTCTGCGGCCGGGTGCCCATCTGGATGCCGAATCCATAGCCGTCGGCCAGGTGCAGATCACGCCGTTCGATCATCCGCGCCTCCGCCGGGGTGGCGGTGTCGCGGTCCCTCGGGAGCGGTGAGGCCACCGGCATCGTCAGGTGCAGGCCGGTCACCCGCGAGGGGAAGCGCCGGGCCAGTTCGGTGCTGATGAACGCGCCCCAGTCGCCACCGTGCGCGCCGAAGCGGTCATAGCCCAGCCGGGTCATCAGCGCCGCCCAGGCGTCGGCGGTCCGCGCGGGGTTCCACCCGGTCCGCGCGGGACGGCCGCTGAAGCCGAACCCGGGGAGTGACGGAACGACGACGTCGAAGGCGTCGGCCCGGTCGCCACCGTGCGCGACCGGATCGGTGAGCGGGCCGATGACCTGCTCGAACTCCAGGATCGACCCGGGCCAGCCATGCGTCAGCAGCAGGGGCATCGCCCCGGGCTCCGGGGACCGGACGTGCCAGAAGGCCAGCTCCAGGCCGTCGATGACCGTGCGGAAGTGGCCAATGGCGTTCCACGCCTTCTCGCGTGCCCGCCAGTCCAGCTCGCGCAACGCCGCGAGGAGCGCCCGCATATGGTCCAGCGGCACACCTTGGGACGCGTCCGCCACGGTCTCCGATTCGGGCAGCCGGACCCGTTCCAGTCGCAGGCGCAGATCGTCGAGGTCGGTGTCGGGAACGGAGATGGCGAAGGGTTCGATGTCGGGCGTCGCTCCGCCCGGTGAGGAAGTTGGCACGCCACGAACGCTAGAAGCGCCCCGGGGCCACGGGAATGCGCACGATTGCCGCCCACCGATCACCGATTGCGGTAGGCCGACGGCCGTACGCCCGTATGCCGCAGGAACGCCGTGGACAGCGAGCCGGGGCTGCCGAATCCGCACCGCGTGGCCACTTGCGCGACGGACAGCCCACCCGCCCGGAGCAGCCGCTGCGCCTCCTCGATCCGCAGCCGGGTGAGATAGCGGTGGGGCGTCTGGCCCGTGGCGTCCTTGAAGGCCCGGATGAAGTGGTACACGCTGAAGCCGGCCTCGGCCGCCAGGTCCGCCACCGTCAAGGGGCCGCCCAGCCGGTCCCGCATCATCGCCACGGCCTTGTGCACCCAGGGTCCGGCGGCGCCCGACCGGTCCACCTTCGGTGGCCGGACGCCGCAGCTGAGCACATGCACGGCGAGGAACGTCGCCGCGGACTCCGCGTACAGGTCGTCGACTTCGCCGGCCGCGCCCAACGACCGCATGGTGTGCTCGACGAGCGGATCCCCCGAGGCCACCGCGGCGGCCATCCGCTCGTAGTCGACGCGCTCCCCGCCCAATTGCTCGACCGTACGGGCGACGGTGACCCGTGGAATGTGCACCTGGAGGGTCCGCATGGGGACCACGGACCGATAGCGGCGTACCGACGCCACGCCCGGAACCGCCATATCGAGCTGTCCGGGCGTCCAATGCCGCTGCCGCCAACGCCCACCGGTACAGGTCTCCATGGCCGCGTCGCCCGCGACGGTCAGGACGAGGTGCAGATCGTCGGTGGCGGGCAACGCCATCCGCTCGACCCGCGCGGTGTGATCGAACCGCTGCAGCAGCAACGACCGCCAGCCGAGCCTGTCCCAGCTGCTGAACGTCCGCTCGACATAGGGGTTCGCGTCGAATCCGGCATACGGCTCGAGGTCGAAATCAGGAGCGTCACACACCACATCGAGCATAGCCACGACCGTGGCCAGGAGGGCCGGCCCTCAGGAGTTCAGGTACGGGTAGTCGATGTACCCCTTGTCGGTGCCGCCGTAGTAGGTCGTCTCGTCCGGTGTGTTGTACGGCCCGCCCGCTCGCAGCCGGGCCGGAAGATCGGGGTTGGCAAGGAAGAGCGCCCCGAGGGACAGCAGGTCGGCCGTGCCGTCCTCGATGAGCGCCAGCTCCTCCGCGCTGGTGAACCCGTCCGTCGCGGGGTTGAGGACGAGGGCTCCCGAGAACTCCTTGCGGAGGATGCCGGTCAGATCGCGGGAGTCCTCGACAACGTGCAGATAGGCGGGGCCGGTCTCGTTCAGGCGGCGCACCAGCTGGACGTACGTGGCCTCGATGTCGGGCTCCTCGATGCCGTTGTAGCGAATCCCCGGCGAGATCCGTATCCCGGTGCGCCGCGCTCCGATGGCCGCCGACACGGCCGCGACCACCTCGGCCGCGAACCGGACCCGGCCCTCGATCGAGCCACCCCACTCATCGGTGCGCAGATTGGAGCTGGGGGCCAGGAACTGGTGGATCAAGTAGCCGTAGGCGGCGTGCAGTTCGACCCCGTCGAACCCCGCCTCGACGGCGTTGCGTGCCGCCTGGGCGAAATCCGTGATCGTCTCCCGCACCTCCTGGGAGGTCAGCTCGCGTGGGGTGGTGAAGTCCTTCATCCCGTCGACGGTGAACAGTCGGCCGGGTGCGGCGACGGCCGAGGGAGCGACCTGTACCAGTCCCTCCGGCAGCAGGCCGGGGTCGCCGACCCTGCCGACGTGCGAGATCTGGGCGAAGACCACCCCGCCCTCGGCGTGCACCGCGTCGGTGACGCGGCGCCAGGCGGCGATCTGCTCGGCACTGTGCAGCCCCGGGGTGTGGGGGAAGCCCTGGCCGACCACGGACGGCTGCGCCCCCTCCGTGATGATCAGCCCGGCCGTGGCCCGCTGCGCGTAGTACGTGGCCATGGAGTCGGTGGCCGTATTGCCGGGCCCGAAGGCACGGGCACGTCCCATGGCGGGCATGACCAGGCGGTTGCGGAGCCGCAGCCCGGCAAGGTCGATCGGATCGAAGGGTGTGGACACAACGGCTCCCGGGGTCGATGGGGCATAACGGTCGGCAACGAGATCATTGGGCGACCAATGATCTCGCGGCGAAGCCACCATAGCCCATTCGTTGGGTGACCAATGATTGGTCGGCCACGATAGCCTTGCCACCATGACCACAGAGCTCCCGCACCCCGGCGCGGCGAAGGCCGAGCACATCGACGCGGCGGAGGACGAGCCCACCGGCGCGGCGGAGGACGGATACGGCGGCCACGTCAGTCAGACCCTGGCGCGGGTGTCCCGCCTGCACCGCCTCGCCGGGGGCAGGTTGCTGCGCCCGACCGGCCTCTGCTCCGGCCAGGAATTCCTGATGATGACCCTGTGGGACGCGGGGTCGGTCCGGCAGTCGGAGCTGGCGAGGGCGCTCGACCTGGACCCGTCGACGGTGACCCTGATGCTGCGGCGGCTGGAACAGGGCGGGCATGTCACCCGCGCCCGCGATCCGCAGGACCGGCGCGTCATGCTCGTCCGGGCCTCGGAGGCGAGCTACGCCCTGCGACCCAAGGTCGCGGAGGCCTGGGCGCGGCTGGAGGAGCACATCCTGGACGGGCTCGACGACGGCGAGCGCGAGGCCTTCGCCAGGATCCTCATGAAGGTCGAGAAGAACCTCGCCGCGGAAGAGGGCGAAGAGGGCCCCGAGCACCCCTACCGGTAGTTCGTTAAATCCGGTGGCGGTGTGGGTTGACGGCCGGTCGGGTTGGTCGTAGGCCGGTGGTAGGAGTCAACTGCCTTGCTGGGGG
>NZ_JBHYVB010000031.1:69653-78048 GCF_042750115.1 Streptomyces sp. NPDC059455 | reverse complement strand
ATCCCAGCCCCTCCGGTGTTTGAGGAGCGGGGTCCGGGGCGGAGCCCCGGCGGGGGCACGGGGGCGGAGCCCCCGGAACCAGGATCGCGTCGCAAACCCGGGGGCAGACCGTTCGCGCAATGGGCGGATACCCTTGGAGGCCGACCACCGACCCGACATCCGACCGAAGGATTCGCGACCACCGTGTTCGATACCCTCTCCGATCGCCTCGCAGCGACTTTCAAGAACCTCCGGGGCAAGGGACGCCTCAGCGAGGCGGACATCGACGCCACGGCACGCGAGATCCGGATCGCCCTGCTCGAAGCCGACGTGGCGCTGCCCGTCGTCCGGGCGTTCATCAAGCAGATCAAGGAGCGCAGCCTCGGCGCGGAGGTCTCCCAGGCGCTCAACCCCGCCCAGCAGGTCATCAAGATCGTCAATGAGGAGCTCGTCGGCATCCTCGGCGGCGAGGCCCGGCGCCTCCGCTTCGCCAAGCAGCCGCCGACCGTGATCATGCTCGCGGGTCTGCAGGGCGCTGGTAAGACCACGCTCGCCGGAAAGCTCGGCCGCTGGCTGAACGGCCAGGGCCACACCCCGCTGCTCGTCGCCTGTGACCTCCAGCGCCCCAACGCGGTCAACCAGCTCTCGGTGGTCGCGGAGCGGGCGGGTGTGGCCGTCTTCGCCCCCGAGCCGGGCAACGGCGTCGGCGACCCGGTGAAGGTGGCGCAGGACTCGATCGAGTTCGCCCGTACCAAGCAGCACGACGTCGTGATCGTCGACACCGCGGGCCGCCTCGGCATCGACGAGGAGCTGATGCGGCAGGCCGCCGACATCCGCGACGCGGTCCGCCCGGACGAGGTCCTCTTCGTCGTCGACGCGATGATCGGCCAGGACGCGGTGAACACCGCGGAGGCGTTCCGCGACGGCGTCGGCTTCGACGGTGTGGTCCTCTCCAAGCTGGACGGCGACGCGCGCGGCGGTGCCGCGCTGTCCATCGCGCATGTCACCGGCCGCCAGATCATGTTCGCCTCCAACGGCGAGAAGCTGGACGACTTCGACGCGTTCCACCCGGACCGCATGGCGTCCCGCATCCTCGGCATGGGCGACATGCTCAGCCTGATCGAGAAGGCCGAGCAGACCTTCAGCCAGCAAGAGGCCGAGAAGATGGCGGCCAAGCTGGCGAAGGGACCCAAGGAGTTCACGCTCGACGACTTCCTGGCGCAGATGGAGCAGGTCCGCAAGATGGGCTCCATCTCCAAGCTGCTCGGCATGCTGCCGGGCATGGGCCAGATGAAGGACCAGATCAACAACCTGGACGAGCGGGATGTGGACCGCACCGCGGCCATCATCAAGTCGATGACCCCTGGCGAGCGCCATGACCCGACGATCATCAACGGCTCGCGCCGCGCTCGTATCGCCCGCGGTTCCGGCGTCGAGGTGAGCGCGGTCAAGAACCTGGTGGAGCGGTTCTTCGACGCACGCAAGATGATGTCGAAGATGGCCCAGGGCGGCATGCCGGGGATGCCCGGGATGCCGGGGATGCCCGGCATGGGCGGCAGCAACAAGCGCAAGGGCAAGCAGCAGAAGAAGGCCAAGGGCAAGCAGCGTTCGGGCAACCCCATGAAGCGCAAGGCCGACGAGCAGGCCGCCGCGGCACGCCGCGAGCAGGGCGGCGCGTTCGGGCTGCCCAACGGCGACCAGGGCGGTCAGGACTTCGAACTCCCCGACGAGTTCAAGAAGTTCATGGGCTGAGTCGCCCCGGCTCCCGAGTCGCCCCGGCTCCCGAGCCACCCCCGTACGAGCGAACCGTAAGGCCCCTGCGCACACCGCGTCAGGGGCCTTACGCGATGGCCCCGTTCAGACGCGGCAGATCAGATAGCGGAAGACGTTCGGCATCCACACCGTGCCGTCCGCCCGCTGATGCGGATGCAGCGCCTCGGTGACCTCCTTACGGACCTGGGTCGGATCCGTGGCCCGCTCCGCCGCGTCGAACAGCCCCGTCGACAGCAGTCCGCGCACCGCGCTGTCCATGTCGGCGTACCCGAACGGGCAGGCCACCCGGCCCGAGCCGTCGGGCCGCAGGCCCGCCCGCGCGGCCAGTTCCTCCAGGTCGTCCCGGCCGCAGGGCCGCCAGCGCGCGGGGGAACACATGGGGTCGGCGAGCCGGGCGCCCACCCGCAGCACCCCGGAGGTGGCGCAGCGCTCCGGCGGGCCCCATCCGGCGAGCACCACGGCCCCGCCGCGCTCGGTGCCGGCCGCGGCGGCCGCGAGCGTGGACGCGGCGGCGGACACCGTCACACCGGGGCTTCCCGCGCCCAGGGCGGACAGCGGCTCGAAGGCGGTCACCACCGTGAAGGCCGCGTCCGCCGCGGCCTCCCGCACGCAGGGGCTCTCCGGGCCGCCGAGGCCCAGCCGGGCGGGCCGCGCCCGGTCGCCCGGCATGCCCGCGGCGGTCAGCCGATCCCGCGCGAGGTCCAGGCGCCGCTCGTCCGTGTCCACCCCGCAGACCGCGGCGCCGCGCGCGGCCGCGATGAGGAGGGCGAGCCCGGAGCCGCAGCCCAGGCCCAGCAGACGCGTTCCGGCGCCGACGTCCAGCCGCTCGTACACGGCCTCGTACAGCGGGACCAGCATCCGCTCCTGGATCTCCGCCCAGTCGCGGGTGCGGGCGTGCGCGTCCGTCGTCCACGACGAGGAGGGGCGCGGGCGGTGCCGCCGTACGAGCGTAGATGTCATCGAAAGGGCCCCAATCAGCGAAGAGCAGTGCCGTCGTCAGATTCGGTGTCACATCCCCCGTTGTGCGTTTCCCCCGTTGTGCGTTGTGACGTCCCACCCCCAAATGCCAGGGAACTCCGCATCCGTCCCCGCGTCCAGAGGTTTCACGGCCGTGCTTGCGTGCCCCCTTTGTGCGCCCCCGCACACCTGTGCGTACGCCTCGCTCCCCGAACCGCCCCCTGACCTCCGCCTGGCCACCGGACGGCCACGGGTGTGGCGCGGGCGATGGCCGGCACTGATCGGCTCGTTTTGGTCCGATTCACGGTTCGGTACCCCCGGGCCGTACGATCGGCGCCATGGCTAAGGCTCCCGTGCTCACCCCCCAGACGGAGGACTTCCCTCGCTGGTACCAGGACGTGATCAACAAGGCCGAACTGGCCGACAACGGGCCGGTGCGCGGCACGATGGTGATCCGACCGTACGGGTACGGGCTGTGGGAGCGGATGCAGCAGGACATGGACGCCCGCATCAAGGCGGTCGGCGTCCAGAACGCGTACTTCCCGCTCTTCATCCCGCAGTCGTATCTGGCCAAGGAGGCCGATCACGTCGAGGGGTTCGCGCCGGAGCTCGCGGTCGTCACCCATGGCGGCGGTAAGGAGCTCGAGGAGCCGGTCGTCGTCCGGCCCACCTCCGAGACGATCGTCAACGAGTACTTCTCCAAGTGGGTGCAGAGCTACCGCGATCTGCCGCTGCTGATCAACCAGTGGGCCAATGTGGTGCGTTGGGAGCTGCGGCCGCGGCTGTTCCTGCGGACGACCGAGTTCCTGTGGCAGGAGGGCCACACCGCGCACGCGTCGTACGAGGACGCCCGGGCCTTCGCCGCCCGGATCCACCGCGAGGTCTACGCCCGGTTCATGGAAGACGTCCTGGCGATGGACGTGGTCCTGGGCCGCAAGACCGCCCGGGAGCGGTTCGCCGGCGCCCTCAACACCCTCACCCTCGAAGGGATGATGGGCGACGGCAAGGCGCTCCAGCTGGGCACCAGCCATGAGCTCGGCCAGAACTTCGCCCGGGCCTTCCACACCAGCTATCTGTCCAAGGACGGCGAGCAGGAGCTGGTCTGGCAGACCTCCTGGGGCAGCACGACCCGGATGGTCGGCGCGCTGGTGATGATGCACGGCGACGACAACGGTCTGCGGATCCCGCCGCGGCTGGCCCCGATCCAGGTCGTGGTGCTGGCGATCAAGGGCGATGACGCGGTGCTCGCCAAGGTCCGCGAGATCGGCGAGCTGCTCACCGCGGCGGGCGTGAGGGTCCACGTCGACGACCGTACGGACACCCCCTTCGGCCGGCGCGCGGTCGACTGGGAGCTCAAGGGCGTGCCGGTCCGGGTCGAGGTCGGCCCGCGCGACCTGGAGGGCGGCACCGCGATGGTGGCCAGGCGGATCCCCGGCGGCAAGGAGCCGGTGCGCGCCGAGCTGCTGCCGGAGCTGCTGCCCAAGGTCCTGGAGGAGGACCAGGCGCTGCTGCTGCGGCAGGCCCGTGAGCGCCGTAAGGCGCGCACCACGGATGTGACGACCTTGGAGGAGGCCGCCGAGGCCGTGGCCGCGGGCGGCTGGGCCCGCATCCGGTGGGCGGACCTGGGGCCGGAGGGCGAGGCGGCGCTCGCCGAGCGGTCCGTGTCCGTGCGCTGTCTGGTCACCGAGGACGGGGCGGTGCCGGACGCCGACGACGCTCCCGGTAACGTCGCGTTCGTCGCGAGGGCCTACTGACATCGCGAGAGCTGACGTCGCGAGGGCCTACTGAACCGGTACGTACCGGCTTGGTGCGCGGTGCGTGGCTCATCCATACATTTACGCACCCGCCCCTCGTCGTCGTACATCACCGTGAACTGACTGGTACGTGCAAATTATTTGGGATGCCCCGGAATCGGAACACCGGACCGGTCCCGCTCGTTAGCACGACGTGAGCACGACACCACCTGTTCTCGCCGCAGAGCTGGCGCAGGCGTGGGCCGATATTCAACGGCACCACCCCGAGCTGCCAGATCTCGCCGCGCCCGAATCGCTGATCGGAGAATCGTCGTCCGCATGTGGCGCCGAGCTCTCCTTCGAACGGCTGCTGCATGAGGCAGTGCATGGGATCGCCGCTGCCCGCGGTGTCCGTGACACCTCACGCGCCGGCCGCTACCACAACCGCCGGTTCCTGGCGATCGCCGAGGAGCTGGGGCTGGATCACCCCGAGGAGCCGCATCCCAGCAGCGGCTTCTCGCTGGTCACCCTCAGCCCCGAGGCGAGAAAGCGGTACCGGACAACGATCGAACGCCTCCAGCGCGCGCTCAAGGCGCACACCGTGGCGACCACCGCCGAGACCTCCCGCACCTTCCGCGGGCCCGCCGCGCGCCATGGCTCGTCCGGTGGCGGGGTCCGGGTCAAGGCGGTGTGCGACTGCGGGCGCAATGTCCGCGTCGTCCCATCGGTGCTGGCCCAGGCACCGATCATGTGCGGTGGATGCGGGAAGCCGTTCCGCATTCCGGAGCCGGTGGCCGCGGTCGGCTGACCTGTCACGGTGTGGCAGAATGGTCTGCTGTACTCGACAGTCGACCAGGACCCCTCTCTCCTCCGGCTGACGCGTCCATCGGGCACTCGGGTACCGCAACCCCACGCGGCACGTCGCAGTGCTCAACCACGTCAAGACCAGGAGACACCACTTCCGTGGCAGTCAAGATCAAGTTGAAGCGTCTGGGCAAGATCCGGGCGCCCCACTACCGCATCGTCATCGCCGACTCCCGCACCCGCCGTGACGGCCGGGCGATCGAGGAGATCGGTCTGTACCACCCGGTGCAGAACCCGTCGCGCATCGAGGTGGACTCGGAGCGTGTGCAGCACTGGCTGAAGGTCGGCGCGCAGCCGACCGAGCCGGTGCTGGCCATCCTGAAGGTCACCGGCGACTGGCAGAAGTTCAAGGGTCTGCCCGCCCCGGCACCGATGAAGGTCGCCGAGCCGAAGGCCGACAAGCGCGCGCTGTTCGAGGCGGCCGCCAAGGACGCCGGTGACGAGCCGAAGGGTGAGGCGATCACCCCGAAGGCGAAGAAGGCCGACAAGAAGTCGGACGAGGCGGCCGGGTCCGCTGAGTCCACCGCGTCGACTGAGGCCTGAGGATGCTCGAGGAGGCCCTCGAGCACCTGGTGAAGGGCATCGTCGACAACCCCGACGAGGTGCAGGTGGCCTCGCGCAACCTGCGGCGCGGGCGGGTGCTGGAGGTCCGGGTGCACCCCGATGACCTCGGCAAGGTGATCGGCCGTAACGGCCGCACCGCACGCGCCCTGCGCACTGTCGTGGGCGCCATCGGCGGCCGTGGGATCCGCGTCGACCTCGTCGACGTCGATCAGGTCCGCTGAGGCGATCAAGAAGAGCACCGGCACGGGCCGGGGAGGGCTTTGGGCCGTCCCCGGCCCGTGTGTGTGAAGGGACATCGCATCGTGCAGTTGGTTGTCGCCCGGATCGGCCGTGCCCATGGCATCAAGGGCGAGGTCACCGTCGAGGTGCGGACGGACGAGCCGGAGCTGCGGCTCGGCCCGGGCGCCGTGCTGGCCACCGAGCCCGCCTCGGCCGGGCCGCTGACCATCGAGTCCGGCCGGGTGCACAGCGGTCGGCTGCTGCTGCGCTTCGAGGGCGTGCGCGACCGCACCGCCGCGGAGGCGCTGCGCAACATCCTGCTGATCGCGGAGGTCGACCCGGAGGAACTCCCCGAGGATCCCGAGGAGTTCTACGACCATCAGCTGATCGACCTCGATGTGGTCACCGTGGACGGCACGGAGGTCGGACGGATCTCCGAGATCTCCCATCTGCCGTACCAGGACCTGCTGGTCGTGAAGCGCCCCGACGGGAGTGAGGCGATGATCCCGTTCGTCTCCGAGGTCGTGCCGGAGATCGATCTGGAGGCGCAGCGCGCCGTGATCGACCCGCCGCCGGGCCTGCTCGACGAGGCCGAGGCGGAGATCGCGGGCAGCCGTAAGGACGAGACCGCGGGCAACGGTAAGGGCGCGGTTGCGGACAGCGGTGAGACCGCGGGCGACGACCGTAAGGGCGACACCGGGGGCGGCCGTGAGGATGAGCCGTCATGAGGCTCGATGTCGTCACGATCTTCCCCGAGTACCTGGAGCCGCTGAACGTCTCGCTGGTCGGCAAGGCCCGCGCTCGCGGCCGGCTCGACGTGCGGGTCCACGATCTGCGCGCCTGGACGCACGACCGGCACAACACGGTCGACGACACGCCGTACGGCGGCGGCCCCGGCATGGTGATGAAGCCCGAGCCCTGGGGCGAGGCGCTTGACTCGATCATGGCGTCGGGCGAGGCCGAGGGGCTGGTCAAGCCCACGCTGGTCGTGCCGACCCCGAGCGGCCGCGCGTTCACCCAGGCCCTCGCCGTCGAGCTCGCCGAGCGCCCCTGGCTGGTCTTCGCGCCCGCCCGCTACGAGGGCATCGACCGCCGGGTGATCGAGGAGTACGGCGAGCGGCTGGAGGTCCACGAGGTCTCGATCGGTGACTATGTCCTGGCCGGCGGCGAGGCCGCGGTGCTGGTGATCACCGAGGCGGTGGCCCGGCTGCTGCCGGGCGTGCTGGGCAATGCCGAGTCGCACCGCGACGACTCCTTCGCCCCCGGCGCGATGGCCGACCTCCTGGAGGGGCCCGTCTACACCAAGCCCCCGGAGTGGCGCGGCCGCGCCATCCCGGAGGTGCTGATCAGCGGCCACCACGGCAGGGTCGCCCGCTGGCGCCGGGACGAGGCGTTCCGCCGCACCAGCGAGAACCGCCCCGATCTGATCGAGCGCTGCGACCCGGCGACGCTCGACAAGCACGACCGCGCGCTCCTGGCCGAACTGGGCTGGGAGGAGCTGCCCGGGACCGGCGGGGCGACCGGTGGGGCCCGATTTGGGCGGCCGGACCGGGCCGTGGAAGAATAGGCCGCTGCCGTACGTCCGGGTGTGCGCCCCTGCCACAGGGGGACCGACGCCCACCCGATGAGGGCGGCACTCCGAATCATCATCCGATATGCCGCTGATGACCTGTGGCATCAGCGAGGAAAGCAGACGATCATGTCTCACCTGCTCGACACCGTCGACTCCGCGTCGCTGCGCAGCGACATCCCGACCTTCCGCCCCGGCGACACGGTCAACGTCCACGTCCGCGTCATCGAGGGCAACCGCTCCCGTGTCCAGCAGTTCAAGGGCGTCGTCATCCGCCGCCAGGGCTCCGGTGTCCGCGAGACGTTCACCGTCCGCAAGGTGAGCTTCAGCGTCGGCGTGGAGCGCACCTTCCCGGTGCACACCCCGATCGTCGAGAAGATCGAGGTCGTCACCCGCGGTGATGTGCGCCGGGCGAAGCTGTACTACCTGCGCGACCTCCGCGGCAAGGCCGCCAAGATCAAGGAGAAGCGCGAGAGCTGAGCTCGCGGCTGAATCGCGGCGATTTTGCGCGACTACTGAGCTACCGCCGGATCATCGGGCCGGGCCGGATAGGCTCTGGCCCGATGAACACCGAAGGACAGCTCGCGGAGGGGGGGCCCGGCGGGGGCGGCCGCGTAGGTGGCGGCGTTGGGGGGCGGGCGGTGGGAGAACCACCCGGCGGCGGGGGGGGCCCCACCCCCCCCGGGCGGTCGGGGGCCCCAGCCCCCGCCTGGATGGGGGGGGGGGCCGCGGGGGC
>NZ_JBHYVB010000031.1:24036-69643 GCF_042750115.1 Streptomyces sp. NPDC059455 | reverse complement strand
GCGCCCCCCCCCCCCGCCCGCGCCGGCCGCGCCCGCCCCCCCCGCGGCCGCGCTCTTCGCATGCCTCCGCGCGGGCCGGGGAGCCCCCGTCCGCCGGTCGGCTGCCGCGCAGGCCGGCCTGGGGCCGGCTGACCGGTGGCGGGCGGTGGCGGCGGGCTGCGCTGCTCGCGACCGCCTGTGCCGCCTTCGTGCTGCTGGTGAGCGGCTTTGTGCTGCAGCCGTTCCTGATCCCCAGCGGTTCCATGGAGAGCACCCTCCGCCCTGGGGACCGGGTGCTTGTGAACAAGCTCGCCTACCGTTTCGGGGACGATCCGCGCCGCGGCGACGTTGTCGTGTTCGACGGAGCCGGCTCCTTCGGCGAGGAGGAGCCGTCCGGGAATCCGGTGACGGGTCTGCTGCGCAAGGCGGCCGCGGCGGTCGGGCTGGCCGAACCGGCCGAGTCCGACTACGTCAAGCGCGTGGTGGGCATCGGTGGTGACCGGGTCACCTGCTGCGACGAGCGGGGGAGGATCGAGGTGAACGGTCAGCCGGTGGACGAGGACTATCTGCGCCCCGGGGACAGCCCCTCGCGGGTGCGCTTCGACATCGCCGTGCCCGAAGGACGGCTGTGGGTGATGGGCGACCACCGCGACGCCTCCCGGGACTCACGCGACTATCTGGGCGCCCCGGGCGGGGGCACGGTCCCCGTCGACAAGGTGGTCGGCCGCGCCGAATGGATCGGCTGGCCGTTCGGCCGCTGGTCCGGCGTACCCCGGACGGACGCCTTCACGAGCGTGCCCGCGGCGCCCGGCCGCATACCGTCCGCTGCACCCGGTGGTGCCCATGGGTAAGCGTGGGCGTCCTCGTGCCAGGGCGCACCAGGCCGCTCCGCCCGCCGACGTCGACCTGGGCACTCCCCGTCCGCCGGGCGAGCGCCGGGTGGGCGGCCGCGCGGAGCGGCGCAAGATCCAGCGCCGCATCAAGCGCAGGCGGCGCCGTTCGGCCGTCAAGGAGATACCGATCCTGGTGGGCGTTGCGCTGGTGATCGCGCTCGTCCTGAAGACCTTCCTGGTGCAGGCGTTCGTCATTCCGTCCGGCTCGATGGAGCAGACCATCCGGATCGGCGACCGGGTGCTGGTGGACAAGTTCACCCCGTGGTTCGGCTCGAAGCCGGAGCGCGGTGATGTGGTGGTGTTCAAGGACCCCGGGGGGTGGCTGGACGACGAGCGGAAGCCGCCCAAGGACGACCCGCCGGTCATCAAGCAGGGCAAGGAGTTCCTGACCTTCATCGGGCTGCTGCCGTCCTCCGACGAGCAGGACCTGATCAAGCGGGTGGTCGCGGTGGGCGGCGACACGGTGGAGTGCTGCGATACGAACGGTAAGGTCACCGTCAACGGGACGCCGCTGAACGAACCGTATCTGCATCCGGGCAATCCGCCGTCGCAGAAGCAGTTCAAGGTGACGGTCCCTCAGGGGCGGATGTTCGTGATGGGTGATCACCGATCCAACTCGGCGGACTCCCGGGTCCATCTGGACGAGCCGTACCAGGGCACGGTGCCGGACAACATGGTGGTCGGCCGCGCCGTGGTGATCGCTTGGCCGTTCGGGCACATGCGGCGGCTCGAGGAACCGGGCACCTACGCCTCGGTGAAGGACGCGCCGAGTGGGGCGACACAGGCCGAGGGCTCGGCACATAGGCTGTCCCCCATGGATCAGCAAGGAATGGTCCAGCTCCCGACCCCTGCGGAACTCCCGCTCGTTATGGGAGTGGTGATCCTGCGCCGTTCGTGGGGCAGGCGGCAGTCAGTCGTGAGGAGTGGATGTGGGGGATTTGGCGGTCGGCGCACGATCCGGTCACGAAGAGCCCGAGAGGCAGCCCGGGACGGGGGCGGAGCACCCCACGGACGGGGCGGACGAGGCGCCCGCAGCCGGTGCACCCACGAACGGGGCGGCTGCCGCGCCCAGGGCGTCGGAACCGCACGGAGCCGATGGCGGGCCGGAACCCTCCGATCCCCAGGACGGTCCCGGCGCGGCTGATCCGTCCGGGCCCGGGGACGAGGCGTCGAAGCCGGGCCCCGGGAAGCCCGGCGGGCCCAGGAAGCTCGGCAGGCCCAAGAAGGTGCGCTCCTTCTGGAAGGAGCTGCCGATCCTGGTCATCATCGCGCTGGCTCTGGCGCTGCTGATCAAGACCTTCCTGGTGCAGGCGTTCTCGATCCCGTCCGACTCGATGCAGGACACCCTGCAGCGCGGCGACCGGGTGCTGGTGGACAAGCTCACCCCGTGGTTCGGCTCCGAGCCGGAGCGCGGCGAGGTGGTCGTCTTCCACGACCCGGGCGGCTGGCTCGGCGAGTCGCAGACCCAGAGCTCCGGCCCGGTCGCCGAGGGCATCCAGAAGGCGCTCAGCTTCATCGGGCTGATGCCGTCGGCGGAGGAGAAGGACCTGATCAAGCGGGTCATCGCGGTTGGCGGGGACACCGTCTCCTGCAAGCGCGGCGGCAAGGTGATGGTCAATGGCAAGCCGCTGGACGAGCCGTACATCTTCCCCGGGAACACCCCCTGCGACGAGAAGCCGTTCGGCCCGATCAAGGTGCCCGATGGCCGGATCTGGGTGATGGGCGACCACCGGCAGGACTCGCTGGACTCCCGCTACCACCAGAACCTGAACAACGGCACGGTCTCGGTGGACGATGTCGTCGGGCGCGCGATCGTCATCGCCTGGCCGATCAACCGCTGGACCACCCTGCCGGTGCCGAGCACCTTCGACCAGCCGGGTCTGAGCGCGGCCGCCGCGGTGGCCCCCTCGGCCCTGGGGTTCGCTGGTGCGCTGCCGATCGTGCTGTGGCGCCGCCGCCGACTGATCGCCAAGGTCCGTACGGAGGCCGAGAGTCGGCCGGAGCGGTTGACCGCTGACTGCTGACGGGGCCGGTACCGCCGGGTAAGGTGCGGTTCCGTGTGCCCCGGGGCACACGGAACCTGATCTTCTACGTCTGTTGCGTACGGCGGGAGCACTGGAATGAGCGGAGCCCAAGGGGTGGGGGGCGGCAAGCCGCGGCGCACGCCCGGCAGCGTGCTGTCCGGGCTGGCGGTGGCCGTCGGCTGTGTGCTGTTCCTCGGCGGCTTCGTCTGGGGCGCGCTGCTCTACAAGCCGTACACGGTCCCCACCGACTCCATGACGCCGACGATCGGCAAGGGCGCCCGGGTGCTGGCGGAGCGGGTCGACGGCGGCGACGTGCGCCGCGGCGATGTGGTGGTCTTCCGCGACCAGGTGTGGGGCGACCTGCCCATGGTGAAGCGGGTCATCGGGGTCGGCGGCGACCGGGTCGAGTGCTGTGACAAGCAGGGCCGGCTGCGGGTGAACGGCAAGGTCCTCGAGGAACCGTATCTGCGCTCGGAGGAGCAGGCGTCCTCCTCGGTCTTCTCCACCACCGTGCCCAAGAACCGGCTGTTCCTGATGGGCGACCATCGCAGCGACTCCCTGGACTCCCGGGTGCACCTCACCGACGAGGCGGGCGGCGCCGTGGAGCGCGGCGCGGTGGACGCCCGGGTGGACGCCACCGCCTGGCCGCTGGGGTCCTGGGGGACCGTGGGGCGGCCCGATGCCTTCAAGGCGCTGCCGGGCGGGATCTCGCAGCCGGGGCCGCTGGGACCGATCCTGATCGCGGTCATCGTGGGCGCGGTGCTGATCCTGGCGGGCGCGGCCCATGGGCCGATCGCCCGGCGCAGGCCGGGCGGCGGCGCACGGCGGGATCAGGCGGCGAAGGGGAAGGTGACCGCGAGTGGCTGAGGGGCCCGGCGGAGCCGGGCGGACCGGCACGGACGAGCGACGGCTGCGGAAGGTCGCCCGGGTGGTGCTGCTGGACCCGCAGGACCGGATCCTGCTGCTGCACGGCTTCGAGCCGGACGATCCCTCGTCCACCTGGTGGTTCACCCCGGGTGGCGGCCTGGAGGGCGAGGAGAGCCGTGAGGAGGCCGCGCTCCGGGAGCTCGCGGAGGAGACCGGGATCACCGATGTGCGGCTCGGCCCACTGCTGTGGCGGCGGATCTGCTCCTTCCCGTTCGCCGGCCGGCGCTGGGACCAGGACGAGTGGTACTACCTGTGTCGTACCCAACAGACCCCGGCGCGGGCCGGCGGCGGGCTGACGGAGCTGGAGCGGCGGAGCGTGGCCGGTCTGCGCTGGTGGACGGCGGATGAGCTGGCCACGGCCACCGAGCCGGTGTATCCGACACGGCTGGCGGAGCTGTTGCGTACGCTGCTCGTCGAGGGACCCCCGACTGCACCGGTGATCCTGGAGACTGAGCGCGTCTGACGCACAATGGGGGGACGCACGGCTGAAGGGGAACATGCCATGAGCGCCGAGGACCTCGAGAAGTACGAGACCGAGATGGAGCTGAAGCTCTACCGGGAGTACCGCGATGTCGTCGGTCTGTTCAAATATGTGATCGAGACCGAGCGCCGCTTCTATCTCACCAACGACTACGAGATGCAGGTGCACTCGGTCCAGGGTGAGGTCTTCTTCGAGGTGTCGATGGCTGACGCCTGGGTCTGGGACATGTATCGCCCGGCCCGTTTTGTGAAGCAGGTGCGGGTTCTCACGTTCAAGGACGTGAATATCGAGGAGCTGAACAAGAGCGACCTCGATCTCCCGGGCGGCTGACTGCGTCTTCCGGGAGGCTGACCCCGCCTTTCGGGCGACTGACCCCAATCTTTCGGGTGGCTGACTCAACCTTCCGGGTGGCTGAGTTTTCCACAGCCGGACGGCTGTCCACAGGAATGCTCCAAGATCCCTGAGCGGGGCGCGGGGGCGTCACAGTCGGTGCCGGAGGTGGTGCCGAATGAACGCCCGAGGAGCGCTGGGCCGCTACGGCGAGGATGTGGCGGTCCGCACATTGGCGGAAGCCGGGATGACCGTCCTGGAGCGCAATTGGCGATGCCGGGACGGCGAGATCGACATCGTCGCGCTCGACGCCGGAGCGCTGGTGGTGTGCGAGGTCAAGACGCGCCGCGAGGGTGGTTACGAGCATCCGATGGCGGCCGTCGGACCGGACAAGACCGAGCGGCTGCGGTGGCTGGCGGAGCGCTGGCTCGAGCGGCACGGCGGCCCGCCGCCGGGCGGGGTGCGGATCGATGTGGTGGGCGTGGTGCTGCCCCGGCGGGGCGCGCCCGTGGTCGAGCATGTGCGAGGGGTGGCCTGATGGGGTTCGCCCGCACCTGCTCGGTGGCGCTGGTCGGGGTCGAGGGCGTGGTGGTGGAGGTCCAGGCCGATCTGGAGCCGGGAGTGGCCGCCTTCACCCTCGTCGGGCTGCCCGACAAGAGCCTGGTGGAGAGCCGGGACCGGGTCCGCGCGGCCGTGGTCAATTCCGGCGGCGAATGGCCGCAGAGGAAGCTCACGGTCGGACTCAGCCCGGCATCCGTCCCCAAGGGCGGCAGCGGCTTCGACCTGGCCGTGGCCTGCGCGGTGCTCGGCGCGGCCGAGCGCGTGGACCCACGTGAGATCGCCGATCTGATGATGATCGGGGAGCTGGGGCTGGACGGCCGGGTGCGGCCGGTCCGCGGGGTGCTGCCCGCCGTGCTCGCCGCCTCCGAGGCGGGCTACCGCCAGGTCGTGGTCCCCGAGCAGACGGCGGCGGAGGCGGCCCTGGTGCCGGGCGTCTCGGTGCTGGGCGTGCGGAGCCTGCGCCAGCTGATCGCGGTGCTGACGGACGAGCCGGTGCCCGAGGAGGAGGAGCCCCAGGAGCTGGGCCGCCCCGATCCGATGCTGGCGGGGCTCACCGTGCCCGGCGCCGGTATGGGCACCAGTGTCGCCGCGGTGCCCGGGGCCGGGGCGGGGCGGCCCGATCTGGCCGAGGTAGCGGGGCAGCGGGCCGCGCGCACCGCCCTGGAGGTCGCGGCCGCGGGCGGGCACCACCTCTTCCTGAACGGCCCTCCGGGCGCCGGGAAGACCATGCTGGCCGAGCGGCTGCCCGGACTGCTGCCGCCGCTCACCCAGCAGGAGGCCCTGGAGGTCACCGCGGTCCACTCGGTCGCCGGGGTCCTCCCGCCGGGGCAGCCCCTGGTGGAGACCCCGCCGTACTGCGCCCCGCATCACTCGGCGACCATGGCCGCGCTCGTCGGCGGGGGCAACGGCCTGCCCCGCCCCGGCGCGGTCTCGCTCGCCCACCGCGGACTGCTCTTCCTGGACGAGGCTCCCGAGTTCAGCGGGAAGGCGCTGGACGCCCTGCGGCAGCCCCTGGAGTCGGGGCATGTGGTGGTCGCCCGGTCCGCCGGGATGATGCGGATGCCGGCGCGCTTCCTGCTGATGCTGGCGGCCAACCCCTGCCCTTGCGGGCGCCACGGTCTGATGGGCGACGTCTGCGAGTGCTCGCCCGCCACGGTCCGCCGCTATCAGGCACGGCTGTCGGGACCGCTGCTGGACCGGGTGGACCTGCGGGTCCGCGTCGAGGCGGTGAGCCGGACCGAGCTCACCGGGGCGCGTGCCGGGGCGGAGAGCAGCGCGTCCGTCGCGGCCCGGGTCCGGGAGGCCCGGGAGCGGTCCGCCGCCCGACTCCACGGCACGCCCTGGCGGCTGAACAGTGAGGTGCCGGGCCATGAGCTGCGCACCCGCTGGCAGCCGTCCTCCGGGGCGCTGCGCGAGGCCGAGCGCGATATGGAGCGCGGGCTGCTCACCGCCCGGGGCCTCGACCGGGTGCTGAGGGTCGCCTGGACCGTCGCCGACCTGGCCGGGCACGACCGGCCCATGGCACCGGACATCGCCCAGGCGCTGCAGCTGCGCACCGGGATCAGCCGCGGGGTGCCGGTCGCGGCGGGGGAGTGCTGATGTCGGCTCCTTCGACGGGTAGCGGCGGCGCCGTTCCCGCGCTGTTCTCCGAGCCTGGGCAGGGGCAGGGCGGCTGGGATGAGGGACAGGGGCTGACCGAGCGGCCGGGCGCCTGCGACGAAGGGCAGGGGCTCCCCGAGCGGCGGGCCACCCCGGACGAGGGGCAGGAGTTCGCTGAGCGGCGGGGCGTTCCGGACGAGGAGCGGCTGGCGCGGGCGGCGCTCACCCGGCTCGTGGAGCCCGGGGACGAGACCGTGGGGCGCTGGCTGCGCCGTATGGGGCCGGTGGCGCTGTGGCGGGCGCTCACCGGGAAGGGCAAGCCCCCGCCCGGGGCCACCGGGGAGCGGCTGGCCGGATGTGCCCTCCGGGCGGCCGGGGTGGACCCGGTCGGCGACCTCGCGCTGATCGCCCGGTGTGGCGGACGGTTCATCTGCCCCGGGGATCTGGACTGGCCCGGTCAGCTCGACGATCTCGGTGACGCTCGCCCGGTCGGGTTATGGGTGCGCGGCCGGGCCGACTTGCGGATGTGGGCGCTGCGCTCGGTCGCCGTGGTGGGCGCGCGGGCCTGTAGTGACTACGGCGCGCATGTCGCGGCATCCCTCGGCACGGGGCTTGCCGAGCGGGGCTGGGTGGTCGTCTCCGGGGCGGCCCACGGCGTGGACGGCGCGGCTCACCGAGGGGCGCTCGCCGCGGGCGGGGCCACCATCGCGGTGCTCGCCTCCGGTGTGGACGTCCCCTATCCGCGAGCGCACGCCGAGTTGATCGGGCGCATCGCGGAACAGGGCCTGGTGCTGGCCGAGTTACCACCCGGAGCGCATCCGACGCGCCCCAGATTCGTGCTCCGCAACCGGGTCATCGCCGCGCTCACCCGCGGCACGGTCGTGGTCGAGGCCCAGTACCGCAGCGGATCGCTGGTCACCGCGCGCCGGGCACAACAGCTCGGGCGATCCACCATGGGAGTGCCCGGACCGGTGACCAGCGGGCTCTCGGCCGGGGTGCATGAACTGCTGCGCGGCGAGGCCGTTCTGGTCACCGACGCCGCCGAAGTGGCCGAGCTCATCGGCGGCATCGGAGACCTCGCCCCGGAGCGGCGTGGGCCGCTGGTCGAGCGGGACCTGCTCGATCCCGTGACGGCACGGGTGCTGGAAGCGTTGTCGGCACGGGGCGGCAACCACCTGCGGGATGTGGCCCGGGAATCCGGGACCGGCTGCGACGAGGCCCTGGGCCGGCTCCATGAACTGCTCGCCCTGGGCTTTGTCGAACGTCATGGCGATCGATGGGAGTTGGTCCCGCCCGTGCGCCGGACCGACGGTGCACGGCGAGGCGATCCCCCGAATCGGGGCAATCGGGTGAAAGGGTTGAGGCGATGACCGTATCCGCACACCGCCGAGCCGACGCCCTTCGCATACCGCGACGCCCTAGTCACGCTACGCTCACAAGGTTTCCGGCGGAAGCGTACGTCCTCACCCATGTCATGGCAGAACGGCTCAAGGCGACGAATGCCCCAGCACATCTCCGGGTCTGACAGCGCGGCGCCGCCCGCGGCCCGCGGCGCGGTGCACCCTGCCGCGCCCTCATCGCTCGACGAGCTGTGGCGGTCGTACAAGACCACGGGCGACGGCCGGCTGCGGGAGCAGCTGATCCTGCACTACTCACCGCTGGTGAAATATGTGGCCGGCCGGGTCAGCGTCGGGCTGCCCTCCAATGTCGAGCAGGCGGACTTCGTCTCGTCCGGGGTCTTCGGACTCATCGACGCCATCGAGAAGTTCGACCCCGAGCGCGCCATCAAGTTCGAGACCTACGCGATCACCCGGATCCGCGGCGCGATGATCGATGAGCTGCGGGCGTTGGACTGGATCCCGCGGTCGGTCCGCCAGAAGGCCCGGGCCGTGGAGCGGGCGTACGCCACCCTGGAGGCCCAGCTGCGCCGCACCCCCTCGGAGGCCGAGGTGGCCACCGAGATGAGCATCAGCCTCGAGGAACTGCACGGCGTCTTCAGTCAGTTGTCGCTCGCCAATGTGGTCGCCCTGGAAGAACTGCTGCACGTCGGCGGCGAGGGCGGTGACCGGCTCAGCCTCATGGACACCCTTGAGGACACCGCCGCGGACAACCCCGTCGAGGTGGCCGAGGACCGGGAGCTGCGCCGACTGCTCGCTCGGGCGATCAACACCCTCCCGGAGCGGGAGAAGACCGTGGTCACGCTCTACTACTACGAAGGGCTCACGCTCGCCGAGATCGGCCAGGTGCTCGGCGTCACCGAGAGCAGGGTCAGCCAGATCCACACCAAGTCGGTGCTCCAGCTGCGGGCGAAACTCGCCGATGTCGGGCGCTGAATCGTCCCTCCGGCATCGCCCTCCGGGCGGCCTCTTCCGTAGAGTGGCCGGGTGCCCAGGATTCGAGCGGCCTCAGTGGCCGAGCACCGGACGATGCAGCGCGCGGCCTTGCTGGAGGCTGCCCGCACCCTGCTGTCCGAGGGCGGCACGGAGGCGCTGACCTTCCCCGCCCTCGCCGAGCGCACGGGACTCGCACGGTCCTCCGTCTATGAGTACTTCCGCTCCCGCGCCGCCGTGGTCGAGGAGCTGTGCGCCGTGGACTTCCCGGTCTGGGCCGCCGAGGTCGAGGCCGCGATGGAGCGGGCAGACGGGGCAGAGGCGAAGATCGAGGCGTATGTCCGCCGTCAGCTCGCGCTCGTCGGCGACCGTCGGCACCGCGCGGTGGTGGCGATCTCCGCAGGTGAGCTGGACGCGGGCGCGCGGGAGAAGATCCGGGCCGCCCACGGCGGGCTGATCGCCATGGTGGTCGAGGCCCTCGCGACCCTCGGGCATGAGCAGCCCCGGCTCTCGGCCGTGTTGCTCCAGGGCGTCGTGGACGCCGCGGTCCGGCGCATCGAGCTCGGCGCGGCCGAGGACCCCGAGCGGATCACCGAGGCGGCCGTCGCCATGGCCCTGCGCGGCGTCCGGGGCTGACCGCCCGGCCCTTTCACTGTCCGCGTGGGCGCGCACGGGGCGCGGCCCGGACGACCGGGCGGCCACCTGGATCGACCCGGGCGACCCGGGCGACCCGGACCGGCCCTGGCGACCCAGCCGGATCCGGGCCCAGAGGGATGCCGCCATCAGTGCCGCGGCCGCCGGCAGCCGGGTGTCCCCGGCGGGGGAGGCGAGCGCGGAGAGCGTGGGCGCGTCGCGCACCCCGAACACCGGGAGCAGCCGGGACGGCCCACCCCGCAGCATTGACGGCGGCAGCAGCGACAGGGGATCGAGATAGCGGTCCGCGCGCCGCAGCCCCCAGTGCAGACAGCTCGACCGGCAGTGGAAGGGGCCCGGCGCCACCACGCCGACCACCTGCCCGGCGGCCACCCGCTCCCCCTTGGCCACCGTGGCGCGCACCGGTTCGTAGGTGGTGCGCAGGGGAGGGGAGCCGGTCCCGGACACCTCGATCACCAGCACACCACGGCCCGCGACCGGGCCCGCGAAGCTCACCCGCCCCGGGCCCGCCGCCCGGACCCGCTCGCCCGGACGCGCCGCGAGGTCGACCCCGCGGTGCCCCGCCGCCCAGGGTGCCGGAGGCGGCCGCCAGCCCCTCAGCACGGCAGGCCGCACCGCGCCCGGCGCACCGTCGACCGGCCACGACCGCCCCCCGCCCGGCCTCGACTGTCCTCCGCCCGCCCTCGTCCCCGGCTCCGGCGCCGCGCGCGAAGCAGGCGCGGCGCGCGGATCCGCCGCCGCGGCCCGTGCCGCCGAAAGAGGTAACACCGGAAGAGAGGCCGTCGGCATCGACGGCACCGACAGCACGAGAATCACCAGGGCAAGAGCCCACCCCACCACAAGCCTTCGCATGCCCCCCACGATGGCCGGGCGGCCCGAAACGGGTGGATCATGGACGGAATCGGGGGACTACTCACGGGTTGTGGATAACGCCGTCACCCCGCACCGTACCGGTCCCGTACACTTCTTATGGCGATCCGGGTCACCGGATCGACTTCGCACGCCCCGCCACCGGTGCTCCGATCGCGCATCGGTCAGCTCGGTGGCCGCGCCCCTCGGTCCTCGGACGACCCCCGAAAGGGCTCCGTCCGTGGCAGGCGCGCCGGGACGTCAGGAGCGGCGGCCGCCCGGCCGCCGTGGAACCGAGTACCTCAAGGAGTACGGCCATGGCCGTCGTCACGATGCGGGAGCTGCTGGAGAGCGGCGTCCACTTCGGGCACCAGACCCGCCGCTGGAACCCGAAGATGAAGCGCTACATCTTCACCGAGCGCAATGGCATCTACATCATCGACCTGCTCCAGTCGCTGTCGTACATCGACCGCGCCTACGAGTTCGTCAAGGAGACCGTCGCCCACGGCGGCTCCATCATGTTCGTCGGCACCAAGAAGCAGGCGCAGGAGGCCATCGCCGAGCAGGCGACCCGCGTCGGCATGCCGTACGTCAACCAGCGCTGGCTGGGCGGCATGCTCACCAACTTCTCGACCGTCTACAAGCGCCTGCAGCGCCTGAAGGAGCTCGAGCAGATCGACTTCGAGGATGTGGCCGCCTCCGGCCTCACCAAGAAGGAGCTCCTGGTCCTCTCCCGCGAGAAGGCCAAGCTGGAGAAGACCCTCGGCGGTATCCGCGAGATGCAGAAGGTGCCGAGCGCCGTCTGGATCGTGGACACCAAGAAGGAGCACATCGCCGTCGGTGAGGCGCGCAAGCTCCGGATCCCGGTCGTCGCGATCCTCGACACCAACTGCGACCCGGACGAGGTCGACTACAAGATCCCGGGTAACGACGACGCGATCCGCTCCGTCACCCTGCTCACCCGGGTGATCGCCGACGCCGTCGCTGAGGGCCTCATCGCCCGTTCCGGTGTCGCCACCGGTGACGAGAAGGCCGACAAGGCCGCGGGCGAGCCGCTCGCCGAGTGGGAGCGCGACCTGCTCGAGGGCGAGAAGAAGGCCGACGAGGCCGAGGCCAAGCCGGCCGAGGCCGCCGCGGACAAGCCCGCCGAGGACGCCGCCACGCCCGCCGAGGCGGCCGCGGACAAGCCTGCCGAGGACGTCACGCCCGCCGAGGACGTCACGCCCGCCGAGGACGCCACGCCCGCCGAGACCCCCGCCGCGGGCACCGAGCAGGGCTGACCACTCAGACGTCACTCAGACGGTGTATGACGGCGGGGGACGGTGCCAGTGGCGCCGCCCCCGCCGTTCACCCGTAGAGCTTTCGACTTTCGAGAAGAGATTTACAGATCATGGCGAACTTCACCGCCGCTGACGTCAAGAAGCTCCGTGAGCTGACCGGCGCCGGCATGATGGACTGCAAGAAGGCGCTGGACGAGGCCGAGGGCGCCGTCGACAAGGCCGTCGAGATTCTGCGCGTCAAGGGCCAGAAGGGCGTGGCCAAGCGTGAGGGCCGCAGCGCCGAGAACGGTGCCGTCGTCTCCCTCATCGCGGACGACAAGTCCTCCGGCGTGCTGGTCGAGCTGAAGTGCGAGACCGACTTCGTGGCCAAGGGCGAAAAGTTCGTGGTCGTCGCCGACGCCATCGCCGCCCACGTCGCCAAGACCTCCCCGGCCGACTTGGAGGCCCTGCTGGCCTCCGAGATCGAGGCGGGCAAGACCGTTCAGGCGTTCGTCGACGAGGCCAACGCGACCCTCGGCGAGAAGATCGTCCTGGACCGCTTCGCGCAGTTCTCCGGCGGCTTCGTCGCGGCTTACATGCACCGCACCAGCCCGGACCTGCCGCCGCAGGTCGGCGTCCTGGTCGAGCTGGACAAGGAAGACGCCACGGTCGCCAAGGACGTCGCGCAGCACATCGCCGCCTTCGCCCCGAAGTACCTGACCCGCGACGAGATCCCGGCCGAGACGGTCGAGAACGAGCGCCGGGTCGCCGAGGCCACCGCCCGCGAGGAGGGCAAGCCCGAGGGCGCCCTGCCGAAGATCATCGAGGGTCGCGTCACCGGCTTCTTCAAGGAGAACGTGCTGGTGGACCAGCCGTTCGCCAAGGACAACAAGAAGTCCGTCCAGAAGATCCTGGACGAGGCCGGTGTCTCGCTCAAGCACTTCGCCCGTTTCCGCGTCGGCGTCTGAGCCGAGCAGCGAATGACCGGCGACCCCGATAGGGTCGTAGGCAGCCAACCGTCGACCGGTCGGCCGCAGATGTGACGAGGAGGCCATTGCCGCAGAGGTCGTAACAGGACCCGTCCGGCAGTGGCCTTCTTCGTATGTGCACGAGGAGATCTCCAATGAATCACGGCGCGGACGCCAAACAGGCCGCCGATGACAAGAAGGCGCACGGCGCGGCCCCACACGGTCGCTTCCTGCTGAAGCTGTCCGGCGAGGCGTTCGCCGGAGGCGGGGGACTCGGTGTCGATCCCGATGTCGTGCACGCCATCGCCCGCGAGGTCGCTGCCGTGGTCAGGGACGGTGCCGAGATCGCCATCGTCATCGGCGGCGGTAACTTCTTCCGCGGTGCGGAGCTGCAGCAGCGCGGTATGGACCGGGCCCGCTCGGACTACATGGGCATGCTCGGAACCGTCATGAACTGTCTCGCCCTCCAGGACTTCCTGGAAAAGGAGGGCATCGACTCCCGCGTCCAGACCGCCATCACCATGGGCCAGGTCGCGGAGCCGTACATTCCGCTGCGGGCGGTGCGCCATCTCGAGAAGGGGCGTGTGGTCATCTTCGGCGCGGGTATGGGTATGCCGTACTTCTCCACGGACACCACCGCGGCCCAGCGAGCGCTGGAGATCGACGCGCAGGCCCTGCTCATGGGCAAGAACGGCGTGGACGGGGTCTATGACTCCGACCCCGCCCGCAACCCCGACGCGGTGAAGTTCGACGCCTTGGAGTACGGCGAGGTGATCACCCGGGACCTCAAGGTCGCCGACGCCACCGCGATCACCCTCTGCCGGGACAACAAGTTGCCCATCCTCGTCTTCGAGCTCCTGGCCGAAGGAAATATCGCGCGTGCCGTGAAGGGTGAGAAGATCGGCACGCTGGTGAGCGACCAGGGCTCCCGGGCCTGACGGCTCGAACGGGGGATGGACAACGGCCTGCCGGTCGGACACCGTGCAGGAGAAGACGCGCGCAGGGGCGAGGCTCTGCTTACTGATAACACCAGGAGCAAGTGGTGATCGAAGAGATCCTCCTCGAGGCCGAGGAGAAGATGGAGAAAGCCGTTGTGGTCGCCAAGGAGGACTTCGCCGCGATCCGCACCGGGCGTGCGCACCCGGCGATGTTCAACAAGATCGTGGCGGACTACTACGGTGCGCTGACGCCGATCAATCAGCTGGCGTCGTTCTCGGTGCCGGAGCCGCGGATGGCCGTGATCACGCCGTTCGACAAGACCGCGCTCCGCAACATCGAGCAGGCGATCCGGGACTCCGACCTGGGCGTCAACCCGAGCAATGACGGCAACATCATCCGTGTGGTGTTCCCCGAGCTCACCGAGCAGCGCCGTAAGGAGTTCATCAAGGTCGCCAAGGGCAAGGGTGAGGACGCGAAGATCTCGATCCGCAGCGTCCGCCGCAAGGCCAAGGAGTCCATCGACAAGCTGATCAAGGACGGCGAGGTCGGCGAGGACGAGGGGCGCCGCGCGGAGAAGGAGCTCGACGACACCACGGCGAAGTATGTCGCGCAGGTGGATGAGCTGCTCAAGCACAAGGAAGCCGAGCTGCTCGAGGTCTGATGAACGACTCTTCCTGGGGGGCCCCACCAAGCGCCGGACTCCGGGGACCGGGCGGTCAGGGCACCTCCCCTGGCTATGGCTGGGAGGTGCCCACTTCTTCGGCGGGTCCCGCGCACGAGGTGGGTGAGGCGGCGCAAACTCGCCCCATGCCCACCGTGCCCCACGCAGGCGACGACTCCGGCGAGGCCGCCGACCGTGACCGGGGGGCCGCTCGGCTGAGCGGCCCCCTCTTCCGCGACGAGCGGGAGCCGCAGCCCGGCCCCCGGCAGCCCGCCGGGCGCCGGCCGACGCCCCCCGACCCCGCGCCCGACCCGGCCTCCGACGGCGCGCGCGGCGCCGGAGCCGGGCAGGGCAAGAAGAGCGCGGGCCGGAATCTGCGCGCCGCGATAGGGGTGGGCATCGGCCTCGGTGTGATCATCTTGGCCTCGCTCTTCATCTACAAGCCCGTGTTCGTCGGCGTGGTGGCGGTCGCGGTGGTGGTCGGGCTCTGGGAGCTGACCTCGCGGCTGACCGAGCGCAAGGACATCCGGGTCCCCCTGGTGCCGCTCGCCGTCGGCGGGGTCGCCATGGTCGTCGCCGGCTATGTGCGCGGCGCCCAGGGCGCGGTGGTCGCGGTCGCCCTTACGGCGCTCGCGGTGCTGGTCTGGCGGATGACCGAGCCGCCCGACAACTACCTCAGGGATGTCACGGCGGGCGTCTTCGCCGCTTTCTACGTGCCGTTTCTGGCCACTTTCGTGGCGCTCATGCTCGACACCGACGACGGCCCGTGGCGGGTCCTGACCTTCCTGCTGCTGACCGTGGTCAGCGACACGGGTGCGTACGCGGTGGGCTGGCGCTTCGGCAAGCATCCGCTGGCCCCGCGCATCAGCCCCGGCAAGACCCGCGAGGGGCTGCTGGGCGCGGTGGCCTTCGCGATGGTCGCGGGCGCCCTGTGCATGCAGTACCTCATCGACGACGGCGTCTGGTGGCAGGGCCTGCTGCTCGGCCTCGTCGCCGCGGTCAGCGCGACCCTCGGCGACCTCGGCGAATCCATGATCAAGCGCGATCTCGGCATCAAGGACATGGGCAAACTGCTGCCCGGCCATGGCGGGATCATGGACCGGCTCGACTCGCTGCTGCCCACCGCCCCGGTGGTGTGGCTGCTGCTGGTGATCTTCGTGGGTGGCGGCTGACCACGCCCGCCCACGGGCCCCGCGCCCCTCCCGGCGCGGGGCCCTTCGTACGTCTGCGACACTGGGAAAACCATGCCTAAGCCCGGAGAACTCACCTTTGTCGCGCCGCGTGGGGCCAAGAAGCCCCCGCGGCATCTTGCCGACCTCACACCCGCCGAGCGCCGGGAGGCCGTCGCCGCCCTCGAGGAGAAGCCCTTCCGGGCAGGTCAGGTGTCGCGTCACTACTTCGTGCGCTATGCCGACGACCCCGCTCAATGGACCGACATTCCGGCCGCCGCGCGCGAGAAGCTGGCCGCCGGGCTGCTGCCGGATCTGATGAGCGTGGTGCGGCACATCAGCTGTGACGACGACACCACGCGCAAGACGCTGTGGCGACTGTTCGACGGCACGCTCGTGGAGTCCGTTCTGATGCGTTACCCGGACCGGGTCACCATGTGCATCAGCTCACAGGCGGGCTGCGGGATGAACTGCCCGTTCTGTGCCACCGGGCAGGCGGGACTGGACCGCAATCTGTCCACCGCCGAGATCGTGCACCAGATCGTCGACGGGATGCGGGCCCTCCGGGACGGGGAGATCCCCGGCGGCCCGGCCCGGCTGTCCAACATCGTCTTCATGGGCATGGGCGAGCCGCTGGCCAACTACAACCGTGTCGTCGGCGCCATCCGTCGGCTCACCGACCCCGAGCCCGACGGCCTCGGCCTCTCGCAGCGCGGTATCACCGTCTCCACCGTCGGCCTCGTCCCGGCGATGCTGCGGTTCGCCGACGAGGGCTTCAAGTGCCGCCTCGCGGTGTCGCTGCACGCGCCCGACGACGAGCTGCGCGACACGCTCGTGCCGGTCAACACCCGCTGGAAGGTGCGCGAGGTCCTGGACGCCGCGTGGGAGTACGCGGAGAAGTCCGGCCGCCGGATCTCCATCGAGTACGCGCTGATCAAGGACATCAACGACCAGGCATGGCGCGCCGATCTGCTCGGCCGGCTGCTCAAGAGCCACCGGGTGCATGTGAACCTCATCCCGCTCAACCCGACGCCCGGCTCCAAGTGGACGGCGTCCCGGCCCGAGGACGAGAAGGCGTTCGTGGCGGCCCTGGAGGCCCATGGGGTGCCGGTGACCGTCCGGGACACCCGGGGCCAGGAGATCGACGGGGCCTGCGGACAGCTGGCGGCTTCGGAGCGCTGAGCACCGGCTGATACGGTGCCTGGGCATCGTTGCATCATGTGATCGTCATAGAAGTGAACGTCCGTACAAGTGAACATTCCGACAGGGGAGCGCTCAGAGCGCTGAGAGTGCGGCACGGCCGCAGACCCTCGGACCTGATCCGGGTCATACCGGCGTAGGGAGTCAGCATCACCATGAACAGCCAGCTTCGGCGTGCCATCTCGGCCGCCCTCCTCGGCTCACTGGCCCTGAGCGCGCTCGTCGGCTGCGGCGAGGACACCAAGAGCGGCTCGGACTCCAAGACGGTCACCCTGGTCACGCATGACTCGTTCGCGGCCTCCAAGGCGGTCCTCAAGGAGTTCACCAAGGAGACCGGCTACAAGGTGCGCGTGCAGGCCGGGGGCGACGCCGGAGCCGCCGTCAACCAGGCGATCCTGTCCAAGGGCCACCCTCAGGGCGATGTGTTCTTCGGCGTCGACAACACCCTCCTCTCCCGCGCGCTCGACAACGACCTGTTCACCCCCTACACGGCGAAGGGGCTCGACAAGGTCCCGGCGGCCCTTCAGCTCGACCGGGCCGAGCACCGCGTCACCCCCGTCGACTTCGGCGACATCTGCGTCAACTACGACCGGAAGTACTTCGCCGACAAGAAGCTGTCGCCGCCCCGGACGCTGGACGATCTGACCAAGCCCGCCTACAAGAACCTCCTCGTCACCGAGAACGCCGCCACCTCGTCCCCCGGTCTCGGCTTCCTCCTCGCCACGGCCGCGAAGTACGGCGACGACGGCTGGAAGGGCTACTGGAAGAAGCTGCGGGCCAATGGCGTCGAGGTCGTCGACGGCTGGGAGCAGGCGTATTACGACCGGTTCTCCGGCTCGGCCGGCGGCGGCAAGGGCGACCGGCCGCTCGTCGTCTCCTACGCCTCCAGCCCGCCGGCCGAGGTGGCCGATGCCAAGAGCAAGCCCGCGAAAGCCCCCACCGGGGTCGCGACGGGCACCTGCTTCCGGCAGGTGGAGTTCGCCGGACTGCTGAACGGCGCCGGCAACACCAAGGGCGGCAAGGCGCTGCTGGACTTCCTGCTGAGCAAGCGGTTCCAGGAGGACGTCCCGCTGAACATGTACGTCAACCCGGCGCGCGAGGACGCCAAGCTGCCGGAGCTGTTCACCCGATACGGGGTCAGGATCGCCGACTCGGCCACCCTGGCTCCGCAGAAGATCGCCAAGAACCGTGAGCCGTGGGTCAAGACATGGTCCTCGCTGGTCCTGTAGAGCCCCGCGAGAACCGTAAGAAGGCCGACGGCCACCGTAAGGCCGAGAGGGGCGAGGGCGGAGGCCGTCGCGCGATCGCTCTCCGGCTCGCCCTGATGGCGGTGCCGCTCGCCTTCTTCGCGGTCTTCTTCGCCTATCCCGTGGCCGCCATCGTCACCCGGGGGCTGCGCGCCGACGGGCGGTGGCGGTTCGGCCGGATCGCCGAGGTGGTGACCGATCCGGCGACGCTGGACGTCCTGTGGTTCACCTGCTGGCAGGCGGTCGCGTCGACCGCCCTCACGCTCGCGGTGGCGCTGCCCGGTGCCTATGTCGTCGCCCGCTTCGACTTTCCCGGCAAGGGGCTGCTGCGGGCCGTGGTGACCGTGCCGTTCGTCCTGCCGACCGTGGTCGCCGGATCGGCCTTCCTGGCACTGCTCGGCCGGGGCGGGCTGCTGGACGAGCTGTGGGGGGTGCGGCTGGACACCTCCGTCTGGGCGATCCTCCTGGCCCATGTCTTCTTCAACTACGCGGTCGTCGTCAGGACCGTGGGCGGGCTGTGGGCCCAGCTCGACCCGCGCCAGGAGGAGGCCGCGCGGGTGCTCGGCGCGAGCCGGCTGTCGGCCTGGCGCCGGGTGACGCTGCCCGCGCTGGCCCCCGCCGTGGCCGCGGCCGCGCTGATGGTGTTCCTGTTCACCTTCACCTCCTTCGGCGTGATCCAGATCCTGGGCGGCCCCCGCTACGCCACCCTGGAGGTGGCGATCTACCGGGAGACCGCGCAGCTGCTCGACCTCCCCACGGCCGCGGTGCTGACCCTTCTCCAGTTCGCCGCTGTCGCGGCCGTGTTGGCCCTGCACGCGTGGACCGTAAGGCGCCGAGAGAGCGCCCTGCGGCTCGTCGACCCGGGCCGCACCGTGCGCCGCCCGAAGGGCCCGGCCCAGTGGGCGCTGCTGTGGGGCGTGCTGGCGGTGGTCGCGCTGCTGATCGTGACACCGCTCGCGGTGCTGGTGGAGCGCTCGCTGAACGGCCCGGACGGCTACGGCTTCACCTACTACGAGGCGCTGCGGTCGGCCGCCGACAGCGGGGGCACCTTCTTCGTGGCTCCCATGGAGGCCGTCGGGAACTCCCTGTGGTACGCGGCGGTCGCCACCGTCTTCGCCCTGGTCGTGGGCGGTCTCGCCGCCGCGGCGCTCACCCGTAAGGCGGGCATGCTGGTACGGGGCTTCGACGCGCTGCTGATGCTGCCGCTGGGCACCTCGGCCGTCACGGTGGGGTTCGGGTTCCTGATCGCCCTGGACGAGCCCCCGCTGGATCTGCGCGCCTCCTGGATCCTGGTGCCGCTCGCCCAGGCCCTGGTGGGCGTGCCCTTCGTCGTACGGACCATGCTGCCGGTGCTGCGGGCGGTGGACCACCGGCTCCGGGAGGCGGCGGCCGTGCTCGGGGCGTCCCCGTGGCGGGTCTGGCGGGAGGTGGACCTGCCGCTGGTCGGGCGGGCCGTGGCGGTCGCGGCGGGCTTCGCGTTCGCCGTGTCCCTGGGCGAGTTCGGGGCGACCGTCTTCATCGCGCGCCCCGACCATCCGACCCTCCCGGTGGCCATCGCCCGCTTCCTGGGCCGGGCCGGTCAGCTCACCTACGGGCAGGCGATGGCCCTGAGCACGATCCTGATGCTGGTCTGCGCCGGATCGCTGCTGGCGCTCGAGCGCATCCGCACCGACCGTTCCGGAGAGTTCTGAATGACGCTGCTGCGACTGGACGAGGTGACCGTAAGGTTCGGCCGGCGCGACGCGCTGGACGCCGTGGACCTGGAGGTCGCCGAGCACGAGACGGTCTGTGTGCTGGGCCCGAGCGGAAGCGGTAAGTCCACCATGCTGCGTGCGGTGGCCGGGCTGCAGCGCCCCGACGCCGGCCGGGTGTGGCTCGCCGGACGCGACCAGAGCGGGGTGCCCACGCACCGGCGCGGCGTGGGGCTGATGTTCCAGGACCACCAGCTCTTCCCGCAGCGGGACGTGGGCGGCAACGTCGCCTTCGGGCTGCGGATGCGCAAGGTGGGTCGCGCGGAGGCGGATCGCCGGGTCGCCGAACTGCTGGAGCTCGTGGGACTGCCGGGTGCCCAGCGCCGCCCCGTCGACTCACTCTCCGGCGGTGAGCAGCAGCGGGTGGCGCTCGCCCGCGCGCTGGCCCCGCGGCCCAAGCTGCTGATGCTGGACGAGCCGCTGGGCCAGCTCGACCGGGGGCTGCGGGAGCGGCTGGTGGTGGAGCTGCGCGAGCTCTTCGAACGACTGGGGACCACCGTTCTCGCGGTCACCCATGACCAGGGGGAGGCGTTCGCGCTCGCGGACCGGGTGGTGGTGATGGAGAACGGCCGGATCGCCCAGACCGGCACCCCGCTGGAGGTGTGGCAGCGGCCCGCCACCGAGTTCGTCGCCCGCTTCCTCGGCTTCGACAATGTGGTCGAGGCGATCGTGCACGGTGAGGTCGCCGACACCGTATGGGGCAAGCTGCCCGTGCCGTCCGGCTCCCGGCCGGGCCCCGGCAGGCTGCTGGTCCGCCCTGCCGGGGTACGGCTGACGGACCCGGAGGAGGGGCTGGCGTGCACCGTGGTGGCGCGCACCTTCCGTGGCGACCATGTGGCGCTCATCCTGCGGCTGTCGGACCCGGCCGCGCCGCATCTGGAGGCGTCCTGCGGCCTGCGGGACGCCCCGGAGACGGGGGCCCGGGTCGGGGCGGTCATCGACCCGGCCGACGTGGTGCTCCTGGACCCCGAGCCCTGACACCAGGGCCCCTTGCCTCCGCTGGAACGCCTCCTGGTGCCCGGCGCTTCCTTGACGCCGGTTCAGCCCAGCATCGACAGCAGCGCCTCGGGCGCCTCGTCCACCGAGTCCACCAGAGCGATACGGGCCTTCATGGACCGTCCCTCCGCGAGCGCTTCGAGCAGCGGCCAGGTCGGCAGCCGCCGGGTCCAGTGGTCCCGGTCCACCAGCACCATCGGGGTCGGCTCACCGCGCGACTCGTAGTAGTTCGGCGTCGCGTTGTCGAAGATCTCCTGGACGGTCCCGGCGGCGCCGGGCAGGAAGACCACGCCCGCGGTCGAGCGCGCCAGCAGTCCGTCCTCGCGGGTGGCGTTGGCGAAATACTTGGCGATGTGCGAGGCGAACGCGTTCGGCGGCTCATGCCCGTAGAACCAGGTGGGGATGCCGACCGACGCCCCGCCGTCCGGCCAGCGCTCGCGCACCGCGAAGGCGGCCTCGGCCCAAGCCCCGATGGACGGACGGAAGGAGGGTGTCTTGCCGAGTAGTTCGAGTGCCTCGACCAGCACCGCGTCCTCGTGCGGGGCCGTGTAGGCGCCGAGGTTCGCGGCCTCCATCGCGCCCGGTCCGCCGCCCGTCGCGACCGTGAGACCGGTCCGCGCCAGGGCCCGGCCGAGCCGTGCGGCGCCCGCGAATCCGTCGGAGCCGCGCGCCAGCGCGTGGCCGCCCATGACGCCCACCACCCGCGTCCCGACGAGGAATTCGTCGAGCGCGTCGGAGACCGCGTCGTCGTGGATGGAGCGCAGCATCGAGGCGAAGATGTCGCCGTCGGTCTTGGTCCGCTGGAACCAGGCGTAGGCGAGCGCGTCCGGCGTCCGCGCGTAACCGTGTTCGGTGAGGCCCTCGAAGAGCTCCGCGGGGGAGTAGAGGGTGCCGCGGTACGGATCGAACGGCAGATCCGGCACCGGCGGGAACACCAACGCGCCCCCGGCCCGGACCTTCGCCGCCGCCTCGGTCTCCATCGGGCAGCCGAGGAAGACGGACTCGCTGGTGTCGGTGGCGAGGAGCGCGGCCGTACGGCCTGTCAGGTCCACGGACTGGACCCGGAACCCGGCCAGGGTGCCGCGGGCGACGACCTGGTCGAACTCCTCGATGGACTCTATTTCCCGGTCTGGTTCCTGCACGCCGACATGCTAATCACACCGGAGGTGGGGGGCTGTGGATTAGGGCAATCGTGACCGGGCCGCTTCGCCGCACAATCCAGGCATGAACACCGACACCCGGGATTTTCAGCGGTGGAACGGCATCGCCGTGAGATGCGCCACCATCCACACCAGCGGTACCAGGAGCGCCAGCAGGGCCGTCGCGCGCAGCGCGGCCGCCCCGCGGAGCAGCCGGGCCGGGGCGCCGAGGCGGACCAGGGCGGCCGTCGTGCGCTCGCGCGCGCTCCTCGCTTCCACGACCGCGGTCAGGGTCGCGGCCGCGGCGCACAGCGTGACCAGGGCCGCGCCCAGACCGGTGAGCGGGCCGAAGGCATGGGCGCCGGACGGCCCGGAGGCCCTTCCGTACAGTTCGAGGACGGTGAATCCGGCGGCGGCCAGGGCACACAGCGCGCCGATCGGACGTCCGATCAGCCCGGCCTCCTGCTGGAGCATGCGCCCGGCCAGCAGGCGCAGCACGCCAGGCCGCCCGACGGCCAGCAGCCTGCCGCACAGATGGGTGAGGCCGGGCCCGGCCAGCACCAGCCCGAGCGCCGCCAGAGCCCAGCCGCCCACCACACCGGGCGGGTTGCCGCCGAGCCGGCCCGGGACGGCGAGCAGGGCGTCGGGGAGCGGGGGTGCGTTACCGCTCGCGTACGCCTGCAGGGCGAGTCCGGCCGCGGTCAGGGCGATGCCCCAGGGAAGTCCGGAGGTGGCCTGGTGGGGCCCGGGCGCGACCGGCCCCGTCACAACGGTGGGCCGGGCCGGGACCGCCGGGCGGCCGGTGCCCCGTGGTCCGCGGACCGGCTGGTGGACCGCCCTCGGCTGCCGGGGCCACAGCCCGGCCGCGCACGCCGCGCCCACCACCACCGGGACGACGGCGAGCAGCGTGACCGTACCGGCCAAGGGCAGCGGCCGGCCGCCGCCGAGCTGCCGGTCGGCCGCCCCGCTTCCGGCCCAGCCCAGCCAGGAGTCGCCGAGATCGCCGCGCAGATGCAGGAAGACCAGCAGCGCCAGCACACCGCCGAGCGCACAGGCGGCCGCCATCGAGACCGCCGCGAGCAGCGCCGCACGGGCCGGGCCGACTCCGGCCGCCGCGAAACCGGGGCCGGGGCCGGTGCTGGGGTCGGCGCGGCCCACGGCGGTGGCCAGCTGGACGGTCGCGGCCAGCGGTACGAGGCACCACAGCAGCCGCCCCACCGCTCCCTGCGAGTCGTCCGGATGGGCCGAGGCGAACCCGAGGGCGCTCAGCAGCAGAAAGCTCGCGCCCGCCGCCGCGACGGTGACCAGCGCCCGCCGCAGCAGCACGGACGGGCTGGCGCCGCGGGCTAGGCGGAGGCTGAGCACGCGGCCCTGCCTTCCGCCTCGGAGGGGTCCGAGCCCAACCGGCGCCCGTCGAGCAGGGCGACGGTGTGGTCGGCGAGGGTGGCCACCTCCTGGTCGTGCGTCGCGAGGACCACGGTGATGCCGTGGGAGCGGGCCGCCGAGGTGAGGGTGCGCAGCATCTGGGCGCGGTCGGTCTGGTGCAGCGGGGCGGTGGGCTCGTCGGCGAAGAGCACGCTGGGCCCGGCGGCCAGCGCCCGGGCGAGCGCGACCCGCTGGCGCTGCGACTGCAGCAGTGCGGCGGGCCGTGCCCGGGCGCACTCGCCGATGTCGAGCCGGTCCAGCCACTCGCACGCGGCGCTCTTCGCGGCGCGCCGCCCGGTGCCGCGCAGCATCAGGGCGAGCGCGGCGTTCTCCCAGGCGGTGAGCTCGGGGACGAGCTGGGGTTCGGTGCCGATCCAGCCGAAGTGCTCGCGCCGCAGCCGTTCGAGGCCGAGTGGAGGGAGGGAGTGCACGGGGACGCCCTTGAACCACACCTCCCCGCTGTCCGGGACGAGTTGGCCCGCCAGACAGGCGAGGAGGGTGGTCTTGCCACAGCCGCGCGGACCGGTGACGGCGACGATCTCACCCTTCCGGGCGCCGAGGGAGACCCCGATAAGGGCGGGCGAGCCGCCGTAGGCGTACGACACGGCGCGTGCCGCGAGCATCTCGTCGTCCGGCGGAGCCACCATCCCGAGCACCTCGCCTTACCTGCGACCGTCTCATTCCCCCGGTTGGGTGAACGAGCGCGGAGCCAATGGGTCACTGGCACGGTAAGGACTCGCGTGGGGGCCCGCGTCCAGGCTCGGCGCGGGTGGCGCCCATTTCCTCCGATCAGCCCTGATCGGGGTCGGGCTCCGAGCAGCGCTGATCGGGACCGGGGTCGCCGTCGGGGTCGTCATTGGGGCCGCTGTCGGCGAGCCGGTCGAGGTGGGTGGGCGCGAACATCCGCAGCAGTGCGGGCAGTACCACGACCGACGGCCCGGGGGCCGCGAGGGCGCCGGCGAGGTCCGCACGCAGCCGCTCGGGTGTGGTACGGACCGCCGGGACGCCGAAGGACTCGGCCAGCGCGACGAAGTCCGGGCGGGACAGTTCGGTGGCGGTCGCCTCGCCGAACGTGTCCGTCATGTACTCGCGCAGGATGCCGTAGCCGCCGTCGTCCACGATCAGCCAGGTGATGGGGAGTTGATACTGATGGGCGGTCGCGAGTTCGGCGATCGAGTACATGGCGCCGCCGTCGCCCGACACGGCCAGCACCGGCCGGTCGCGGTCCGCGGCGGCGGCCCCGAGGGCGGCCGGGAAGCCGTAACCGAGGCCACCCGCGCCCTGTGCCGAGTGCAGGGCGCCCGCTCGCGGATCGAAGGCGGACCAGGCCCAGTAGGCGAGGATCGTCATGTCCCAGAAGCTGGGGGAGTCATCGGGGAGCGCGTCCCGCACCGCGTCCAGCACCCGCCGCTCCAACTCCAGGCTCTGCGCGTCGATCCGCTCCCGCACCCGGGTGAGCAGCCCGGCCGCGGCCTTGGCCGCCGTGCCCGGCGGGCGGGGCGTGACGGCCTCGGCGAGGGCGGCCAGCGCCTCGCGGGCGTCGGCGTGGATGCCGAGCGCCGGATGGTTGGACTCCAGCTTGCCGAGGTCTGCCTCGATCTGGATGAGGCGGCCTCGCGGGCGGAACGTGTGGTAGTTGGAGGAGAGTTCACCGAGTCCGGAGCCGACGACCAGCAGGACGTCGGCGTCCTCCAGGAACTCGGTGGTGTGCGCGTCCTCCAGCCAGGACTGGAGCGAGAGCGGATGATCCCATGGAAACGCGCCCTTGCCGCCGAAGGTCGTCGCCACGGGCGCGTCCAGCGCCTCGGCCAGCGCCCGCAGCTCCTGCCGAGCCCCGGCGCGCACCACTCCGCCCCCGGCCAGGATCACCGGACGCTCGGCGGCGTTCAGCAGCCTCGCCGCCTCCGCCGTCAGCTCGGGCCGGGGCGGCAGCGGTCGGGGCTCGGCCCGCAGGGAGGTCACCGGCGGCACGGAGACCGGTGCGAGCAGTACATCCTGCGGGATCTCCAGCCACACCGGCCCGGCGGGGGCCTCCAGCGCGGACGCCCAGGCGGCGGCGACCGCGGAGGGGATCTGGGAGGCGGTACGGACCGTGTGGACGGACTTCACGACATCGCGGAACGACGCCTTCTGGTCCACGAGTTCATGGAGATAGCCCTTGCGCCCGCCGCCGAGCCCCGCCGTCGGCACCTGGCTGCCGATGGCGAGGACCGGCGCGGAGGCCGCCGCCGACTCCTGCAGCGCGGCGAGCGTCATGAGCGCCCCCGGCCCGGTGGACACCAGCAGCGGCGCGACCGTGCCGGTGACACGCGCGAAGGCGTCGGCGGCGAACCCGGCGTTGTTCTCCACCCGCAGCCCCACATAGGTGAGCCCGGACCGCCGCAGCGCGTCGAACGCCCCGAGAGCGTGCTGTCCGGGAAGCCCGAACACGGTGCTCGCCCCGAGCGCGGTGAGGGACTCCACGACGAGATCGCCGCCGTGACGCGCGCGCTGTGCGGTGGGCATGGGTTGGTGCCTTTCTGACGATGTGTATCGAAGAGAGCGAGCGTGATGCGGTGTCAGGCGCCCGCGGTGGCCGGACTGGTGGTCTCCGAGGCCGGGGCGGCGGGCTCACCGGCCAGCCGTCGCCGCCAGAGGTCGAGGATCGCCGCGTCCGTCGGCTTGGTGGCGAGGCTGACCGCCACATACGCCACCAGCGAGGCCAGCAGCCCGAAGTAGATGGGCTCGTTGGCGAGGATGCCCTTCCACCCCATCAGCGCGATGACCGTAAGGCCGCCGACACCGACCGAGGCCAGTGCGCCCGCGCCCGTGCCGCGCTTCCACAGCAGCCCGCCCAGGATCGGCACCAGCAACCCGCCGACCAGCATGTTGTAGGCGACGGTCAGTGCCTCGACGACATCGTTGAGCGCCACGGATATGCCGATCACGGCGACGCCCATGATGAGGATGAAGACGCGGTTGCCGCCGATCTCGTCATGGGAGGCGCCGGCCGTACGGAGCGTACGGCCGCGCAGCCGGGCCCAGATGTCGTTGTTGGCCACCGTCGCGCAGGCGATCAGCGCGCCCGAGGAGGTGGACATCACCGCGGACAGCGCGGCGGCCAGCACCAGCCCCTTCACGCCCACCGGGAGGGCGTCCTTGACGATGGTCGCGAACGCGTCGTCCGGGGCGCCCAGCTTGGGGTACAGCACCCTGGCCGCCGTGCCGATGATCGCGCCCGCGACCGCGTAGGCCAGGCAGTACGTACCGGCCGCGGTGCCGCCGAGGCGGGCGACCCGGTCATCGCGGGCGGTGAAGACCCGCTGCCAGATGTCCTGGCCGATCAGCATGCCGAAGGAGTAGATCAGCACATAGGTGAAGATGGTCTGGCCGCCGATGCCCATGGGGGAGAAGTAGCCGTGCGGGAGTTCGGCCTTCATCGCGTCGAAGCCGCCCGCCTTCACCACCGCGATCGGCAGCAGCAGGAGCAGCACGCCCACCGTCTTGACCACGAACTGCACCATGTCGGTGAGGGTGATCGACCACATGCCGCCGAGCGTCGAGTAACAGACCACGATCGCCCCGCCGAGCACGATGGCGACGACCCGGTCCAGCCCGAAGATCACATCGAAGATGGTGGCGTAGGCGATGGTCGAGGTGACCGCCAGCATCAGGGTGTAGCCCCACATCACGATGCCCGAGATCAGCCCGGAGGAGCCGCCGTAGCGCAGGTCCAGCATCTGGCTGACCGTGTAGACCTTGAGCCGGGCGATGCGCGCCGAGAAGAAGACCGACAGCGCCAGCAGCCCGAGGCCGATGGCGATGACCATCCAGGCGCCGGAGAGTCCGTACTGATAGCCGAGGCCGACGCCGCCGATGGTGGACGCGCCGCCGAGCACGATCGCGGCCATCGTCCCGGAGTACATCAGCGGGCCCAGCCGCCGCCCCGCGACCAGGAAGTCGCTGGTGGAGCTGGTGCGGCGCATCCCCCACCAGCCGAGCGCGAGCATGCCCGCGAGATAGACGACGATCACGGTGTAGTCGACAGCGGTCATGGCGGTGCTCCTCGGTCCGGCGGGGGTCGGCTAGCGGTCGGGAGGTCGGGGCGTCGGGCGGGCGGAGACGCACGGGATCGGGGAGGTCCCGGCGGTCCGCGGGGATCGAGCCCCGGGGGAGTGTGGGGAATGTGGGGAGTGACGGAGACCCTAGGTGTCGCCGAAGCGTCCGGGAAGTGTACGTTTCCTCCACTCCCGATCCCCGGGATGTACGAACCATCCCCTCGCGAGGCCCCGCCGTGATGAACGACCGCGTCCCCCCGACGGCCCCCGTCCCGCTCTCCACCCTCCTTCGCCACCCAGCCCTGGGCTTGCGGCAGGTCGCGGGCGGGCGCGAGACGGACACCCCCGTGTACTTCGTCCACACCAGCGAGATGGAGGACCCCGTCCCGTATCTGCTCGGCGGGGAGCTGCTGCTCAGCGCGGGGGTGCACTGCCCGGAGGCGGCGGGCGCGGGCACCTACTGGGACCGCTATGTGGCCCGTACGGTCCAGGCGGGCGCGGCGGCGCTCGGCTTCGGTATCGCGCCGGTGCACGACACGGTGCCCCGCGCGCTGGCCGAGGCGTGCGACCGGCACGGGCTGCCGTTGGTGGAGGTGCCCCGGCAGACGACCTTCACGGCCGTGGCGAGCGCCGTATGGGACGCGATGGCCGAGCGCCGCCACCATGAGCTGCGGAGCCTCACCGAGGCACAGCAGTCACTGGCGACGGCCGCGGCGCGGCCGCACCCCGTACCGGCCGTGCTGCGCCAGCTCGGCCAGCACCTCGGGGCCTGGACGGTGCTCTACGGGCCGGCCGGCCCGGACGCCCCGGACGGCGCGGAACTGGCGGCCGCCGGACCGCGGCCGCCGCGTGAGGCCCGTAAGGCGCTCGGCGCGCTCGCGGCGCGGCTGCGCTCGGGCCCGTCCTCGGCGGCGGGCAGGGCGACCGGCGCGGCCGGTGAGGAACTGCTGCTGACCGCGTACGGGCTGGGCGGCCCGGCGGGGCCGGAGGACCGGCTCGCGCTCGGCGTCTGCGCCCCCCGGCGGGACGGGGCGGACGGGGCGATCGTGGGGGTGGCCGTGGTGCTCCTGTCGCTGCTGACGGCCCGTCGGGTGGTCGGGGCCGAGACCGAGCGCACATCGGCGCTGGTGCGGCTGATGCTCGGCGCCGAACCGGCGCGGGTGGCGGGGCTGCTGAGTCCCTCGCCGGGACAGCAGGGACAGCAGGGACAGCAGGGGGCGCCGGGGCAGTCGGGACAGCAGGGGGCGCCGGGGCAGCAGGCGGCGCCGGGGCAGCCCGGACAGCAGGGGACGTCCCCCGAGCCTCCGGAGGGCGGCGGGCTGTGGACCGTGGTGCACGGGCGGCGGCGCGGCCGCGGCCGGGACGACGGGCTGCTGGCCACGGCGGCGCTCGCGGCCGGGCTCGGAACGCCGCTGGTCGATCTCGACGGGGACGCGCTGAGCGCCCTCGTCCCGGGCGAGGGGGAGGTACGGGCGCAGCCCGGCTGGACCCTCGGCGTCGGGGCGCCCGTACCGGCCGCTGACCTGACGCGCGGCGGCGCCGACGCCGCCCGTGCGCTGCGGCGGGCGGTCGCCGAACGGGTACCGCTGGTGCGGGACGGCCCGGTCCGCGCCGGTGGGGTCGGCTCGCTGGTGGACCCGGCCGAGGCGGGGGCGCACGGCCGGGCCCTGCTCGCGCCGCTCGAGGGCGCCCCCGCGCTGCTGGAGACACTGAGGGTCTGGCTGTCGCTGCACGGCAGCTGGGACCGTACGGCGGTGGCGCTGGAGGTCCACCGCAATACGGTCCGTCAGCGGATCGCCCGCGCCGGGGCCCTGCTGGATGTGGACCTGGGCGACGCGGACGTCCGTATGGAGCTGTGGTTCGCCCTCAAGTGGGCGTGACGCACGTGGCCTTGAGCTGCCGGGGCAGCCGGGCGTGACACATGTGGCCTTGAGCTGCCGAGGCAGCCAGGTGTGACACATGTGGCCTTGAGCCGCCGAGGCAGCCTCAGAGCTTGGTCCACGCCTCCGTCAGCACCGTCCGCAGCACCTGCTCGATCTCGTCGAACACGGCCTGGTCGGCGATCAGCGGCGGGGCCAGCTGGACGACCGGGTCGCCGCGATCGTCGGCCCGGCAGTACAGGCCGTTCTCGAACAGCGCCTTGGAGAGGAAGCCGTAGAGGATCCGCTCGGTCTCCTCCTCGTCGAAGGACTCCTTGGTGGCCTTGTCCTTCACCAGCTCGATGCCGTAGAAGAAACCATTCCCCCGGACATCGCCGACGATCGGCAGATCGTGCAGCCGCTCCAGCGTGGAGCGGAACGCGGTCTCGTTGTCCAGCACATGCTGGTTGAGTCCCTCGCGCTCGAAGATGTCGAAGTTGGCCAGGGCCACCGCGGCCGAGACCGGATGGCCGCCGAAGGTGTAGCCGTGCAGGAAGGTGTTGTCGCCCTGGTAGAAGGGCTCGGCGAGCCGGTCGGAGACGATGCACGCGCCGATCGGGGAGTAGCCGGAGGTCATCCCCTTGGCGCAGGTGATCATGTCCGGAACGTAGCCGAACTTGTCGCAGGCGAACATCGTGCCCACCCGCCCGAAGGCGCAGATGACCTCGTCCGAGACGAGCAGCACGTCATGGCGGTCGCAGATCTCGCGGACCCGCTGGAAGTACCCGGGCGGCGGCGGGAAGCAGCCGCCCGCGTTCTGCACCGGCTCCAGGAAGACCGCGGCCACGGTGTCCGCGCCCTCGAAGAGGATCTGCTGCTCGATCTGGTCGGCGGCCCAGCGGCCGAATGCCTCGGGGTCGTCACCGAAGATCGGGGCGCGGTAGATGTTGGTGTTCGGGACCTTGTGGGCGCCGGGGACCAGCGGTTCGAAGGGGGCCTTGAGCCCCGGCAGACCGGTGATCGACAGGGCGCCCTGCGGAGTGCCGTGGTAGGCCACCGCCCGGGATATGACCTTGTACTTGGTGGGCTTGCCGATCAGCTTGAAGTACTGCTTGGCCAGCTTCCACGCGGTCTCGACGGCCTCGCCGCCGCCGGTGGTGAAGAAGACCTTGTTCAGGTCGCCGGGCGCGTAGCCCGCGATCCGCTCGGCGAGCTCGACGGCCTTGGGGTGGGCGTAGCTCCACACCGGGAAGAAGGCGAGCTCCTGGGCCTGTTTGTAGGCCGTCTCCGCCAGCTCGACCCGGCCGTGGCCCGCGTTGACCACGAACAGGCCGGCCAGACCGTCGATGTACCGCTTGCCCTTGTCGTCGTAGATGTACGTGCCCTCACCGCGCACGATCGTCGGCACGGGGGAGTTCTCGTACGACGACATGCGGGTGAAATGCATCCACAGGTGGTCGTACGCCGTCTTGGAGAGGTCGGCGCTCATTGCTATCTCGTTCCCCAGGTATAGGTCTGCTTCCGGAGCTTGAGGTAGACGAAGCTCTCGGTGGAGCGCACACCGGGCAGCGTGCGGATCCGCTTGTTGATCATTTCGAGGAGGTGATCGTCGTCCTCGCAGACGATTTCGATCAGGAGATCGAAGGAGCCCGCGGTGACGACCACGTACTCGACCTCGTCCATGGCGGTCAGCGCGTCCGCGACCGGGTCGAGATCGCCCTCGACGTTGATGCCGACCATCGCCTGCCGCCGGAACCCCACGGTGAGAGGATCGGTGACGGCGACGATTTGCATCACGCCCTGGTCGAGCAGCTTCTGTACACGCTGCCGTACGGCGGCCTCGGAGAGCCCGACGGCCTTTCCGATGGCGGCGTACGGCCGGCGACCGTCCTCCTGGAGCTGCTCGATGATCGCCAGGGACACGGAGTCGAGGGTCGGCGTGCCGTTCTTGTCAGGTGTGGCCACGACCCTCACTGTGCACGAGCCTCGCCCGTGTCGCAACCCTTCTTCGATGAATTTCGTCGTTGAGGGGCCTCGAAAACACTGATTCCGTCGTTCTGGTGTGGCGGGTATGTTGAAAACGCAGCACCGGCGACTACTGTGGGTGTCTCACCCATCGGACAGCTGACAGGAGGGGTGGCACGTGACCACCGAACTGCGTCGTCTGCGCAACTACATCGACGGTGAGTTCCGGGACGCCGCGGACGGGCGGACCACGGAGGTGGTCAACCCGGCCACGGGCGAGCCCTACGCCACCGCGCCGCTGTCGGGCGCCACGGACGTGGACGCGGCGATGGCCGCCGCCGAGGCCGCCTTCCCGGCCTGGCGCGACCTGGTGCCCGGCGAGCGGCAGAAGGCCCTGCTCAAGATCGCCGACGCCTTCGAGGCGCGGGCGGAGGAGCTGATCGCCACCGAGTCCGAGAACACCGGCAAGCCGATCGGTCTCACGCGGGACGAGGAGATCCCGCCGATGATCGACCAGATCCGCTTCTTCGCGGGCGCGGCCCGGATGCTGGAGGGCCGCTCGGCCGGTGAGTACATGGAGGGGCTCACCTCGATCATCCGGCGCGAGCCGGTCGGGGTGTGCGCCCAGGTCGCACCGTGGAACTACCCGATGATGATGGCCGTATGGAAGTTCGCCCCGGCGCTGGCGGCGGGCAATACGGTCGTCATCAAGCCCTCGGACACCACGCCCGCCTCCACCGTGCTGTTCGCCGAGATCATCGGCGGGGTGCTGGCGGAACTGGGCCATCCGCAGGGCGTCTTCAACGTGATCTGCGGCGACCGCGAGACCGGCCGGCTGATGGTCGAGCACTCCGTGCCCGCCATGGCGTCCATCACCGGCTCGGTGCGGGCCGGGAAGCAGGTCGCCGAGAGCGCCTCGAAGGACATCAAGCGGGTGCACCTGGAGCTCGGCGGCAAGGCCCCCGTCGTGGTCTTCGAGGACACCGACATCCCCAAGGCGGTCGAGGACATCTCGGTCGCGGGCTTCTTCAACGCGGGCCAGGACTGCACGGCCGCCACCCGGGTGCTGGTCCATGAGTCGATCCACGACGAGTTCGTGAGCGCGCTCGCCAAGGCCGCCGCCGAGACCAAGACCGGCGCGCCGGACGACGAGGACGTGCTGTACGGCCCGTTGAACAACGCCAACCAGCTGGCCCAGGTCACCGGCTTCATCGACCGGCTCCCCGCGCACGCCAAGGTCGAGGCGGGCGGCCACCGGGTCGGCGAGAAGGGCTTCTTCTACGCGCCCACCGTGGTCTCCGGGCTCAAGCAGGACGACGAGATCGTCCAGAACGAGGTCTTCGGCCCGGTCATCACCGTGCAGACCTTCTCGGACGAGGAGCAGGCCATCTCCTACGCCAACGGTGTGGAGTACGCCCTCGCCTCGTCGGTGTGGACCAAGGACCACGCCCGCGCGATGCGGATGTCCAAGGCCCTCGACTTCGGCTGCGTCTGGATCAACACCCACATCCCGCTGGTGGCCGAGATGCCGCACGGCGGCTTCAAGAAGTCCGGCTACGGCAAGGATCTGTCCGCGTACGGCTTCGAGGACTACACCCGCATCAAGCACGTCATGACGTCGCTGGGCTGATGCGGGGCTGACGCGGGGCTGACTCCCGCGCGGGGCGGGCCGATGTCCGCCCCGGGCGGGGTGGTTCCCGTGCGGCGCGGGCCGATTCCCGCGCCCGGCTTGTCACTTGGTCATGGCAGGGTCACCTGTCATGACCAAGGGGGGACATCCGGACCAGGGCCGCCAGGGCGGCGACGCGGTTGGTGGTGATCGCGTCGACGCCCGCCCGCAGCAGCCGGGACATCGATCGGCGGGTGTCGGCGGTCCAAGCGGAGACCAGCAGCCCGTCGGCGTGATGGCGGGCGACCAGCTCGCGGGAGACCAGTCCGAAGCGGTAGTTGAGCCACCGCGGGCGCAGCGCGGTCAGCAGCGCCGGACGCGGCGGGGCCAGCGTGGTCCAGGTCAGCGCGATCTCGGCGTCCGGGTCCGCGCGGCGCACGGCGTGCAGGGCCGCCAGGGCGCCGCAGTAGTACACCCGGCCGGCCGCCCCGCTCTCCCGCACCTGGGCGACGGCGGCGGGCGCGGCCGACGCGTCCGGCAGGTCGATCAGCAGCCGGGTGGAGCCGGTGCGGGCGAGGGCCTCGCGCAGGGTCGGCACGCCCCCGCCGGTCAGCTGCCGCACCTCGTCGGCGGTCAACCCGGACAGCGGCCGGTCCTCGCCCCACAGCCGCTTCAGCGTGGCGTCGTGGAGCAGCACCGGCACACCGTCCCGGGTCAGCCGTACGTCGATCTCGACCGCGCCCGCCCCCGCGCGCACCGCGGAGCGGATCGAGGGCAGGGTGTTCTCACGGCACACATAGGGGTCGCCGCGGTGGCCGACCGGGACGCATCCCGCCCCCGCCGGTCTCATCGGCCCGCGACCACCGTGTAGGCGTCGATCTCCGCCGAGAGCCGCGCCTTGCCCTCGGCGTCCAGGAAGGACGCCTCGACCGCGTTCTTGGCGAGGGCCGCGACGCCCGCCGCGTCCAGATCCAGCAGCTGGGCCGCGACCTGGTACTCGGTGTTGAGGTCGGTGCCGAACATCGGCGGGTCGTCGCTGTTGATCGTGACCAGCACCCCGGCGTCGACCATCTGCTTCAGGGGGTGCTCGGCGAGCGTGGCGACGGCGCGGGTGGCGATGTTGGAGGTCGGGCAGACCTCCAGCGGAATGCGGTGCTCCGCGAGATGGGCGAGCAGCTTCGGGTCCTGGACGGCGCTGGTGCCATGGCCGATGCGCTCCGCCCGCAACTCGATCAGGGCGTCCCAGATCGTCTGCGGCCCGGTGGTCTCGCCCGCGTGCGGCACGCTGCGCAGCCCGGCGGCGATGGCCCGGTCGAAGTACGGCTTGAACTGCGGGCGCGGCACCCCTATCTCCGGACCGCCGAGACCGAACCCGACCAGCCCCTCGGGGTTCAGCTCACAGGCGATCCGGGTGGTCTCCTCGGCGGCCTCGAGACCGGCCTCGCCGGGGATGTCGAAGCACCAGCGCAGCACCGTGCCGAAATCCGACTCGGCGGCCTTACGTGCGTCCTCGATCGCCTCGACGAAGGCGGTGTCCGGGATGCCGCGCCGGGTCGAGCTGTAGGGCGTGACGGTCAGCTCGGCGTAGCGGATGTTCTGCCGGGCCATGTCGCGGGCGATCTCGTAGGTCAGCAGCCGGACGTCCTCGGCGTCGCGGATCAGGTCCACCACGGAGAGATAGATCTCGATGAAGTGCGCGAAGTCCCGGAAGACGAAGTACTCGGCGAGGGCCTCGGGATCGGTGGGCACCTTGGAGTCGGGGTGACGGGCGGCCAGTTCGGCCACGATGCGCGGCGAGGCGGATCCCACGTGGTGCACATGGAGCTCCGCCTTGGGCAGCCCGGCGATGAAGGTGGTCAGATCGGTCAACAAAACCTCCGGGAGACGCCCGCCGGCGGCGGGTTCCGGTCATCGTATTGTGTGGCGCCGACGGGCTCGCCACAGGCCGTAGCATGGGCGGACGTCTTTGTGGGGAGCTCCATGGCCGACCAGCACGACCCGTCCGAGCCGCAGGATGAGCGGCGGCCATCCGGACTGCCGAGGCAGCCCGAGCCGCTCGACCGCGACCCCTGGGCTCCGCCGGCGCGGCGGGTCGCGATGGACAAGGCCGCTGGGGAGACAGGCGCGGCGGACGGCGGCGCGGCCGACGCGGGTGTGGCGGACAACGCGGTGGGCGCGGGTGTGGCGGACAACGCGGTGGGCGCGGGTGTGGCGGACAACGCGGTGGGCGCGGGCGAGCAGGACATACCCGCTCCCCGGCCCCCGGCGGCCCCCGTTCCCCGGCCCAGGGTGGCCGAGCAGCCGACCCTCACCTCCCAACGCGCCATGCCGGGCCCCCCGCCCCCGCCGCCGCCCCCGCCTCCGCCGCCGAGCGCGGCGCGGTCACGGGGCCCGGTGACCCCGCCGGGCGCGGTGCCCCCACCGCCGCCCGCGCCGACCGGCCCGGGTACGCCCAGTGCCTACCCGGCCGGACCGTACGGCCCCGCCGGCTACGCGACGAACGGATACGGCCAGAGCGGGTACGCCCAGCCCGGGTACGCCCAGCCCGGGTACGCCCAGCCCGGGTACGGGCAGCAGGCGCCGTACGAGCAGTCCCCGTACGGCGGGGCGCAGGGCCAGGGCCATCCCGGCTACGCCTACCCGGGCACGGGTTACCCCGGCACCACTCACCCCGGCACGGGTTACCCCGACTCCGGCTACCTCGGCGCCGCCTACCCCGGAGGGGCGTACGGCCAGGGCTGGCCGGGTGGGACGTATGTGCCGAACAACGGCCACGGCACGGCCGCCCTGGTGCTCGGCATCATCGGCCTGGTGCTCTTCGCGAGCATCGTGCTCGGCATCATCCTCGGTGTGCTCGCGATCATCTTCGGGGTGCTCGGCCGCTCCAGGGCGGCGAGCGGCGAGGCGACCAACGGCGGCTCCGCGCTGGCCGGGGTGATCCTCGGGGTGATCGCCGTGGTGGCGAGCGTCGTCATGATCTTCGTCTACATAGCCGCCGAGGACGACGACTCGGGCAGCGATGACGACCCGGGCTATGCCAGGGTCTCGGCCCCGGCGGTGCTCCCGCCCGTGCTCGCCGATATCAGCCGCTGACGCGCCTCCATCAGCGCGAACCCCAGCAGATTGAGCCCCCGCCAGCGGGCCGGGTCCGCCGCCCGCTCGTCGTCCGCCGCCAGGCCGATGCCCCACACCCGGTCCACCGGACTGGCCTCCACCAGCACCCTCGCCCCGGTGCCCAGCAGATAGTCGCGCAGCGCGGGGTGGCGGCCGAACTTGTGCACACTGCCCTCCACCACGAGCCCGAGGCGATGGCGCCGCCAGGTCTCCTCGTCGAAGCCGCGCACCGCGCGGCCCGCGTCCTTGGCCTGCTTGGGGTGGGAGGCGCCGAGCGCCGAGCGCTCGGCCTCCGCGTCGCCGAACAGCCGCGCCTTGCCCGCCATCATCCAGTGCTCGGCCGTCGCGTAGGTGACCCCGTCCACGGTGAACGGCGACGGCCACCACTGGCTGAAGCACCCCGAACCCACGCTTCCGTCCGGCCTGGGCCGATGCCCCCAGAACCACAGGTACTTCAGGCGCTCACCGCGCGCCGCCCGCTCGACCAGCTCCTCGACCGACCGAGGGCCCCCGTCCGCCGAAACCGGGGGGGCTCCCTTCCGCCGAAACCGAATCCCCCACCCCGTTCGTCTTCATGCCCAGGATTCTCGCACCCGCCACCGACAGCCCCGCCGACCTGCGCAATCGAGCTGTCCAGGCATGAGTCCTGCCCATAACATTGCCGGACGTTAACCAGGAGGGGAGACCGACGATGTCCAGCAACACACCCGGCCCACAGCAGGGACCGTACGACCCACAGGCCAATCCCTACGCCGCGCCACCGCCGCCGGCGCAGCCCCCGGCCCAGCCGCCGCAGTACCCCGGGGCCGGCTACCCGGCCGCGCCGCCCATCTACCCGGGGGCGGCCGGGATGCCGATGCAGCTGAGCAATGGCATGGGCACGGCCGCGCTGGTCTGCGGCATCGTCGGTCTGGTCTGCGGGATCACCTACTTCCTGTGGGTCTTCGCGGTCATCCTCGGCATCCTGGCGATCATCTTCGGCGCCGTCGGCAGGGGGAAGGTCAGCCGAGGCGAGGCGAACAACGGGGGCTCGGCCACCGCCGGTCTGGTCTGCGGCATCATCGGCATGGTGCTCCCGGCGATCTACCTCGCCGCGCTGGACGCCGCCATCGACTCCGTCTTCTAGACGGCGCCCGGTCCGGGGCCCCCGCCGGACCCCGGACCGGCGCCCCCGCCGGCGTCCCAACCGGCCTCCGGACCGGCTGCTCAATCCGTCGTCCGGACCGGGGTCCGGCTCGGAAACGGTGATGCCGGACCCACTCTGATCACTGAATCCGTCGCGAAACCAAAAAGCAACAACGGAATCCCTTGTTGAAGCGCTGCTCCTCTGTCAGGATCGGCCATCAATTCCGGTTGGAGCTACGCCGTGCCCCTATGGGCGGATCGGCGGAGGAGAGCGCGATGGATCAGCGGTTCGACGTGACGGAGCGATTCGCCGACGGTGCCCAGTACATCGCGGGCCGTCTGGGCGAGGGCGGCTCCGAGGGCACGCACGCGGTCGTCGACCCGGCCACCGGCGAGCAGGTGTTCAGCTACCGGCTCGCCGGTGCGGCCGATGTCGACGCCGCCGTGGCCGCCGCCGAGGCCGCCTTCCCCGAGTGGGCGGGCGCCACCCCCGGCGAGCGGTCCGACGCGATGCACCGCTTCGCCGCGGCGCTCACCGAGCGGGCGGACGACCTCGCCCACGCCGAGTCGCTGCAGTGCGGGAAGCCCATCAAGCTCAGCACCGAGTTCGATGTGCCCGGCTCCATAGACAACACCGCCTTCTTCGCGGGCGCCGCCCGCCACCTGGAGGGCAAGGCCGCCGGTGAGTACAGCGGCGACCACACCTCGTACATCCGCCGCGAGCCCATTGGCGTCATCGGCTCCATCGCCCCCTGGAACTACCCCCTCCAGATGGCGGCGTGGAAGGTCCTCCCGGCCATCGCCGCGGGCAACACCATCGTGCTGAAGCCCGCCGAGCTGACGCCCCTGACCTCGCTGATGTTCGCCCAGGCGGCCACGGAGGCGGGCCTCCCGGACGGCGTCGTCAACGTGGTGAGCGGCACCGGCCGCGAGGCGGGCGAGCGCCTGGTCTCCCACCCCGGCGTGGCGATGACCTCCTTCACCGGCTCCACGGCGGTCGGCAAGCGGGTCGCCGAGCTCGCCACCGCCACCGTCAAGCGGATCCATCTCGAACTCGGCGGTAAGGCGCCCTTCGTCGTCTTCGACGACGCCGACCTGGAGGCCGCCGCGCACGGCGCCGTCGCGGGCGCGCTGATCAACACCGGACAGGACTGCACCGCGGCCACCCGCGCGTATGTGCAGCGCCCGCTGTACGACGCGTTCGTCGCCGCCGTCGCCGATCTCATGGCGACCGTAAGGCTGGGCGATCCCTTCGATCCGCACACCGACCTCGGCCCGCTGATCTCCCACGCCCAGCGCGACCGCGTGGCGGGCTTCGTGGCGCGGGCCCGCGGCTACGCCACCGTCGTCACCGGCGGCGAGGCCCCGGGCGGCGACCTCGCCAAGGGCGCCTACTACCGGCCCACGCTCATCACCGGCGCGCCCCAGGACAGCGAGATCGTCCAGTCCGAGATCTTCGGCCCGGTCCTGGTCGTCCTTCCCTTCGACAGCGACGACGAGGGCATCGCGCTCGCCAACGACACCCCTTACGGTCTCGCCGCCTCCGCCTGGAGCCGCGATGTCTACCGTACGGGCCGCGCGTCCCGCGAGATCCGGGCCGGCTGCGTCTGGATCAACGACCACATCCCGATCATCAGCGAGATGCCGCACGGCGGGGTGCGGGCATCCGGCTTCGGCAAGGACATGTCGGCGTACTCCTTCGAGGAGTACACGCAGGTCAAGCATGTGATGTCCGACAACACCGCGGTGGTCCGCAAGGACTGGCACCGCACGGTCTTCGGGGACCGACAGACCTGACCGTCAGACCTGAATGTGCGGCCACCTCCGCGTGGCCTCGGCCGGCCGCCACCGGCCGACACCCTCGAAAGGCACAGCTTATGGAAGCACGGCACGGGCCCGAGAGCCTGTCCCCACCGCAGATCGCCGCGATGCGGCGGTCCATGACCAGCGGCCGTATGGCGCTCACCCGCCGTTCCCTGCTGCGTGCGGGAGGCGCCGGGGCGATCGCCGTCGGCGGGCTCGGGGCGCTCGGCGGTTGCGGTATCCCGCCCGCGGGGCGCACGGAGTCGGACAACGCCTCCGACGACCACTCGGCCGAGGAGAAGCGGCTCGCCTTCTCCAACTGGACCGAGTACATGGACGTCGGCAAGGGCGGCCGCCATCCGACCCTGGACGCGTTCCAGCGCCGTACCGGCATCAAGGTCAAGTACACCGAGGACATCAACGACAACGTCGAGTTCTTCGGCAAGATCAAGCCGCAGCTCGCGGCGGGCCAGGACACCGGCCGCGACCTGATCTGCGTCACCGACTGGCTGGCCGCCCGGATGATCCGGCTGGGCTGGATCCAGCCGCTGGACCCCGCCCAACTGCCCCACGCCTACACCAACCTGGCGAAACCTTTTCGCACTCCGGACTGGGACCCGGGCCGCGCCCACTCCTACCCGTGGACCGGCATCCCCGCCGTCATCGCGTACAACAAGAAGGCCACCGGCGGCCGTAAGGTCACCTCGGTCTCGCAGCTGCTGGACGACCCCAAGCTCAAGGGCCGGGTCGGGCTGCTGACCGAGATGCGCGACACCGTCGGGCTGACCCTCCTGGACATGGGCAAGAACCCGGAGACGGTCACCGCCGACGACTACGACGCCGCGATCGCCCGCCTCCAGAAGGCGTGCGACCGTGGCCAGGTCCGCCGCTTCACCGGCAACGACTACACCGGCGACCTCACCAAGGGCGACATCGCCGCCTGTATGGCCTGGGCCGGGGATCTGATCCAGCTCCAGTCGGACAACCCCGAGATCGAGTTCGCCATCCCCGACGCCGGCTATATGACGGCCACGGACAACCTCCTGGTCCCCGACAAGGCGCGCCACAAGAGGAACGCCGAACGGCTCATCGACTACTTCTACGAGCCCAAGGTCGCCGCGAAGATCGCCGCCTACATCAACTACGTCTGCCCGGTCGACGGGGTGCGCGAGGAGCTCGCGAAGATCGACAAGGCGCTGGCGGACAATCCGCTGATCCTCCCGGACGAGGAGATGGCCGCCAAGTCCCACTCCTTCCGCTCGCTCTCCAGCAAGGAAGAGGCGGCATTCGAGGACAAGTTCGCCAAGCTCACCGGCGCCTGACAAGCGAGGAAGCGCACCCCCATGACCCAGCCCACCTCCGGCGGCGACGTCCGTCTCACCGGGATCAGCAAGACCTACGGGTCCTTCACCGCCGTCCACCCGCTCGATCTGCACATACCCGCCGGCTCCTTCTTCGCCCTGCTCGGCGCCTCCGGCTGCGGCAAGACCACCACCCTGCGCATGATCGCGGGCCTGGAGGACCCCACCACCGGGGCCGTCCAGCTGGCCGGTGAGGACATCACCGTCCTCCCGCCCCACAAGCGGCCCGTCAACACGGTCTTCCAGAGCTACGCCCTCTTCCCGCACCTCGACATCTTCGAGAACGTCGCCTTCGGACTGCGCCGGCGCGGCGTCAAATCGGTGAAGAAGCAGGTCGAGGAGATGCTGGAGCTGGTCCAGCTCGGTGACTTCGCGCGCCGCAAACCGCAGCGGCTCTCCGGCGGCCAGCAGCAGCGCGTCGCCGTCGCCCGCGCCCTGATCAACCACCCCAGGGTGCTGCTGCTCGACGAGCCGCTGGGCGCGCTCGACCTCAAGCTGCGCCGGCAGATGCAGCTGGAGCTCAAGCGCATCCAGACCGAGGTCGGCATCACCTTCATCCATGTCACCCACGACCAGGAGGAGGCCATGACCATGGCCGACACGGTCGCGGTGATGAACGGCGGCCGGGTCGAGCAGCGCGGCGCCCCCGCCGAGCTCTACGAGAACCCCGGCACCACCTTCGTCGCCAACTTCCTCGGCACCTCCAACCTCATCGAGGCCGAGATCACCGACAAGAGCGGCGGCGACCTCGTCCTCACCGCAGCCGGCGGCAAGCTCGCCCTGCCCGCCGACCGATGTGGCGCGCCCGTCCGCACGGGTGGGAAACTGCTGGTGGGGGTGCGTCCCGAGAAGATCACCCTGGCCCATGCCGAGGACGCCGGGACCGTTCCCGAGGGGCGCAACCGGATCACCGGGCGGATCGTCGACTCCAGCTTCATCGGCGTCTCCACCCAGTACCTCATCACCACCCCGGACTGCCCCGAGATCACCGTCTACGAGCAGAACATCGAGCGCGACGCCAGGCTCGTCACCGGCGCCGAGGTCGTCCTGCACTGGAACCCCGCCCACACCTTCGGCCTCGACGCGGCCCAGGACATCGACGCCGGTACGGAGTTGGACGAGGAGGCCCCATGAGCGTGTCCCGGCGCGCTGCGCGGGCTGGACTGAGGAGCCGCGCAGCGACGAAGGAGCGAGCAGTGACGAGGGAAGCCCGCGCATCGGAGCGCGCCGGGACTGAGCGGGGAGGGGGGTTGGTCACGGCCACTCCCGACGCCACTCCCGAAGTCGCGCCGGACGCCGGGCCGGTGCGGAAGCCACCCCTCCTCAAGCCGGCCGTTTGCAAGCGGCTGGTGCCCTACTGGCTGCTGCTCCCCGGCATCCTCTGGCTGCTGATCTTCTTCGCCGCGCCGCTGATCTACCAGGCGTCGACCTCCGTCCAGACCGGCTCCCTCGAAGAGGGCTTCAAGGTCACCTGGCACTTCCAGACCTACTGGGACGCGCTCACCGAGTACTACCCGCACTTCCTGCGGTCGGTGCTCTACGCCGCCACCGCCACCGCGCTGTGTCTGCTGCTCGGCTATCCGCTCGCGTACCTCATCGCCTTCCGGGCGGGCCGCTGGCGCAATCTGGTGATGATCCTGGTCATCGCGCCGTTCTTCACCAGCTTCCTGATCCGCACCCTCGCCTGGAAGACGATCCTGGCCGACAGCGGCCCGGTGGTGGGCGCGCTCAACTCGCTGCACATCCTGGACGTCACCAGCTATCTGGGGATCACCGAGGGGCAGCGGGTGCTGGCCACCCCGCTCGCGGTGGTCTGCGGGCTGACGTACAACTTCCTGCCCTTCATGATCCTTCCGCTCTACACCTCCCTGGAGCGCATCGACCCCCGGCTCCACGAGGCCGCCGGAGATCTCTACGCCCGCCCCATCACCATCTTCCGGAAGGTGACCTTCCCGCTGTCCATGCCGGGCGTCGTCGCGGGCACGCTGCTCACCTTCATCCCCGCCGCGGGCGACTACATCAACGCCGAACTGCTGGGCTCCACCGACCAGAAGATGATCGGCAACGTCATCCAGTCGCAGTTCCTGCGGGTGCTGGACTATCCGACGGCGGCGGCGCTGTCCTTCATCCTCATGGCGGCCATCCTCACGATGGTCACCGTCTACATCCGCAAGTCCGGGACGGAGGACCTGGTGTGACGGCCCTGACGCGCTGGATACGGCGGAACCTGGTGATCATCGCGGGGCTCGGCACCCTCGCGTATCTGATCCTGCCCAACGTCGTCGTCCTGGTCTTCTCCTTCAACAAGCCCAACGGCCGGTTCAACTACGAATGGCAGCGGTTCTCCACCGACGCCTGGACCGATCCGTGCGGCGTCGCCGACCTGTGCGGCTCGCTCTCGCTCAGCCTGAAGATCGCGGTATGGGCGACGATCGGCGCGACCGTCCTCGGCACGATGATCTCCTTCGCGCTGGCCCGCTACCGCTTCCGGGCCCGCCCCGCGGTCAACAGCCTGATCTTCCTGCCGATGGCGATGCCCGAGGTCGTGATGGCCGCCTCGCTGGCCACCCTCTTCCTCAACATGGGCGTCGACTTCGGCTTCTGGACGATCCTCATCGCCCACATCATGTTCTGCCTGAGCTTCGTGGTGACGGCCGTCAAGGCGCGGGTGATGTCCATGGACCCCCGGCTGGAGCAGGCCGCTCAGGACCTCTACGCCTCCCCGGCGCAGACCTTCCTGCGCGTCACCCTGCCGATCGCCGCGCCGGGTATCGCCGCGGGCGCGCTGCTGTCCTTCGCCCTCTCCTTTGACGACTTCATCATCACCAACTTCAACGCAGGCTCGACCGTGACCTTCCCCATGTTCGTCTGGGGATCCGCACAGCGCGGCACACCCGTGCAGATCAATGTGATCGGAACAGCGATGTTCGCCGTCGCGGTGCTGTGCGTTCTCGTCGGCCAACTGGCCGGCACCCGCCGCAAGAGGAGCTGAAACCCATGGCTACGGACGCCATGACCCGCTCGTCCGGGGACGACGACGTCCCCACCCCGTCCGCACTCAAGGCACTGGCCGGCACCGCGTACCGGCCGTACTGGCTGGACGACCCCGGCAGGCCCGGCCCCCGCCCCGCCCTCGTCGGGGAGGAGCAGTGCGATCTGCTCGTCGTCGGCGGCGGCTACAGCGGACTGTGGACCGCCCTGATCGCCAAGGAGCGCGACCCCGGCCGCGAGGTGGTCCTGGTCGAGGGCCAGGAGATCGGCTGGGCCGCCTCCGGGCGCAACGGCGGCTTCTGCGCCGCCTCGCTCACCCACGGGCTCGGCAACGGCGCCGCCCGCTGGCCCGATGAGCTGGCCGAACTCGAGCGGCTCGGCCACCACAACCTCGACGCCATCGAGTCCGCCGTCGAGCGCTACGGCATCGACTGCGACTTCGAGCGCACCGGCGAGATCGATGTGGCCACCGAGCCGTACCAGGTGGCGGAGTTGCGCGAGGCCGCCGAGCTGGCGGCCGAACTCGGCGTCGGCGAGCAGGAGTTCCTCGACCGCGACGCGGTGCGTGCCGAGGTCGACTCGCCCACCTTCCTGGCCGGGCTGTGGGACCGCCGCGGCGTCGCCATGCTGCACCCCGCCAAGCTCGCCTGGGGCCTGGCGCGGGCCTGCGCCGAGCTGGGCGTACGGATCTACGAACACACCCCGGCCGAACGGCTGGCGAGCGACGGGGCGGGGATGGCCGTCCGCACCCCGTACGGCCGGGTCCGCGCCCGCCGGGTGGCGCTCGCCACCAACGCCTTCCCCGCGCTGGTGCGCCGCGTCCGCCCGTACATCACCCCGGTCTACGATCACGCGCTGATGACCGAGCCGCTCACCGAGGAGCAGCTCGACGCGATCGGCTGGCGGGGCAGGCAGGGACTCAGCGACACCGCCAACCACTTCCACTACTTCCGGCTCACCGCCGACCAGCGCGTCCTGTGGGGCGGCTACGACATCATCTACCGCTACGGCGGCCGGGTGCGCGCCGAATACGACCACCACCCCGCCACCTACCGCACCCTCGCCCGGCACTTCTTCCGCTGCTTCCCGCAGCTGGAGGGCGTGCGCTTCAGCCACGCGTGGGGCGGCGCCATCGACACCTGCTCGCGCTTCTCCGCGTTCTTCGGCAGCGCGCACGGCGGGAGGGTGGCGTACGCGCTCGGCTATACGGGCCTGGGCGTCGGGGCGACCCGCTTCGGCGCCGAGGTGATGCTCGATCTGCTCGCCGGTGAGCGCACCGAGCGCACCCGCCTGGAGATGGTCAGCAGCAAGCCTTTGCCCTTCCCGCCGGAGCCGGTGCGGTGGGCGGGGATCGGCATCACCCAGTGGTCCATGACCCGGGCCGACGAGAACGGTGGGCGCCGCAATCTGTGGCTGAAGGCGATGGACAAGGTGGGGCTGGGGTTCGACAGCTGAGGGCGGAGCCCTGTCGCTGATACACATCTCCGAGCCCCCGATACCTTCTGGCATCTCGGTTGGAGGGGTGGGGGTTGAGGAGGTTGGGTGTGCGGGTGGCCCCGCGCCGGGCGCCCCCGCCCCCCGGGGCGCCCCCGCGGGGCGCGCCGGCCCGCCCGGCCCCCCCCCCCGGGTTTCCGCGGGCCGGGACCGGACTCTCTACCGTTGTGGCTCAATCGGCTGACCCTGAGCACCGTCCACAGCAGTAGACCGGACAGACACCAGCTCGCGACGGTGTCCAGCGGCCAGTGGTAGCCGCGCCGGACCAGTCCGGCGGCCACGGCGAGGTTCAGCACCGCGATGGCCACCAGGAGGAGCCGCCGGAGCCGCGGGCGCAGAAGAGGGTGGAGCAGCAGCGCCGACGCGCCGTAGGCGACGGCGGCCGTCGCGGCATGGCCGGAGGGGAAGAACCCGGTCTCGTCCGCCAGCGGCCCGGGCGGGCCGGGGCGGTCGATCAGCGCCTTGAACGGAACCACCAGCGCCGGAACCGCCGCCATCGCCACCGCGGCGGCCAGCGGCGGCAGCCACCAGCGCGGCGCTTCCGCGCGCCGGGCGCACCACGCCGCCCAGCCGAGGGCGACGGCCAGGACGGGGACCGCCACCGCCGTATTGCCGAGGTCGGCGAGGGACTCGGCGACGGGCGAGGGGAGCGCCGAGCCGGCGATCGCGCGGCCGAGCCGTTCGTCGTAGGTGCGCAGGGGGCCGTGGGCGGCGATCTGCCAGGTGCACAGCGCGAGCAGCGCGATCAGTGCGAGGGGCGTGAGCAGCGCGAGAAAGAGCGCCCGGGGCGCGGAAGGGAAGTGAACAGTCGGGGGGCGCGGGCCTGCGGGGGGGGGGCGGGGGCGGCGCCGGCGCGCCGGGTGGCGCG